>NZ_JAALEH010000044.1:0-45875 GCF_011058195.1 Rhodococcus sp. 14C212
GTCATGCTCGTGCCGACCTCCGGACCGAGGCAGGCAACGGTGAGATAGCCGTTCACCATGCCGACGAGCGTGGTCCCGACCACCACCGGACCTCCCGAGTCGCCGAGGTCGACGCACGTCTGCGTCCAGGTCTGCCCCGAACCGAACACATCGCCGTAGGCCACCCCGCAGGTATGCCCCGTGGTGCGGCCCTGCTTGCAGACGATGTCCGGGAACTGCGCCGGACCGCCGATCCCCGTGATCGTCGTGTTTCCCACCCGATTCACGGGCACCACCTTCGCCGGGTCGAACACGATCACCGCGTAGTCCAAGTCCGCATCGGTGTAGGCGATCGTGCCGACCACACCGGCGCCCGGATCCGCCTCCGAGGCGACCGTGGAGCCGGCGTTTCCGCAGTGCCCCGCGGTGAATCCGACCAGCCGGCCCCCGGAGTCGGGACCGATCGTGGTGAGGGTGCAGTAGTTCCGGTCGTCCATGACGATGCCGGAGCCGCCGCCGAGGACGGCCGGATCGGCGGCCGCTGCGACACCGGTGCCGGCGAGCAGCGACGCGCCGACGGCGAGAACGAGGATGCCGAGTCTCATGGCGGGTGTCTCCCGAAGGTCGAGCGAACAAGCCGGACACGCGCAGGAACGGGAGGGTCGCGCGTACGATCCACCGCCCTCGGGCGCTGTTTCTCGATCATCCGCCGCACCGGGTGCTGTTCGCAGCATTTTCCGGGACGGGAGAGCGCGGCGGGAGTCGATCCGGGAAGGGGAACGACCGGTCCGGGAGATCGGGGCGGCCCCGGTGCGACGGGGGATCGGGATCGTCGCCGAGATCGCCTCAGGGCGAGACGGGCGGGGGCGGGGTGTCACCGTGGATGACCAGCACCGGGCAGTGTGCGTGCTCGGCGCATGCGGCGCTGACCGAGCCGAGCAGCAGGCCGCTGAAGCCGCCGTGCCCCCGGCTACCCACCACCAGGAACTGCGCGTCACGGCTCTCGTCGAGCAGGGCGCGCGCGGCTCCGCCGCGGCGAACCAGTTCCTGCACGGACACCCCGGGCTCGCGCCCGAGGACGCCGGTGACCGTCTCGTGCAGCATCCCGGACGTTTCCTGCTCCGGATCCCAGTCGGACGGCCAGCCTTCCGCGGCGGCCCAGGGAATTTCCCATGCCGCCACGGCGTCGACCTCGAACCCTGCCGACCGGGCGACGAATCGTGCCCAGCGCAGTGCCCCCTTCGACGGCTCCGAACCGTCCACTCCGACCACGACACGGCCGGTCACTCCGTCGTCGGTCACGACGACTCCTCTCCTGCCCGGCACGGTCGGGAACGATCGGAACGGTCTGCGCCGGGATCCTCGACGCAGCCGGCACCGCGCGACGGTCGCTCACCGCATCCGGGCGGTACGGCTTCGTGCGGGCCGGCGCGTGATCGCCCGGGAAACCCTGCCCGTCCGCGCCCCAGGGAAGACGGGACTCGACCACCGTGCAGCGGGAGAGCCCTGCACCCGCGCGGTGCGTATCGACATCGGAAGCGATGCCCATCGGCCCAGTCCAGGGCTCTCGCTTGCTCGCAGGCGCGCCTCGGCTCGACGTACTTCGGAGCGGTTACCAGCCCGCCGAGCCGGGGATTCCTTTGAACGGGCCGACGACCGAGCTGGTGATCCAGCCGCCGTAGAACCCGCCCGGTTGCGGGACGACCTCCTCGCCGTCGACGGTGCACCGGTCGACCTGGGCGGCCATCACCGCGACCGCCCCGGCGATCGCCCGGAAGGCGGGGGAGGGATCGCGGTAGGTCCACGCCGCTTTCGGCGCGACCCGCGAATCGGTCACCAGGTCGTAGTAGCTCGCCCTGCCCTTCCACTCGCACCACGACGAGCCCGCCGTCTCCCGCAGCACCCCGTCGGCGAAGGCTTCGGCGGGAAGGTAGTAGGTCGGCGGATGGCTGGTCTCCAGTACCCGCCAGGCGCGCGTGGTCGACGCGATGGTCCGGCCGCCCAATTCCACGGTGATCGAGCCGGCGAAGGTCTCGAGACGGGGCGGGCGGGGGTAGTCCCAGACCGATTCCTGTCCCACAGCGGGTTCGACGGGTTCCGGGCGCCTTGTCACGGCGACCTTCTCGTGGTCACCTTCCCAGGGTACGAGGACGACCGAGGCGCCGGGGCTGCCGGGCGGGTGCCGGGCAACCGAGTTGCCCCTGCGTCCGTGGGCGGCGAGCCAGGACCGCAGCAATGCGCGGCTCGCCGATTCCGAGCCGTCGGGGCCGACGCGACCGGTCGATCCGTCCTTGGCCGTGTCGGTGTCCTCCGCTCCGGAGGGTGTCGGGGGACCGCTCAGAACAGTCGCCGCATGATCTTCAGCGCAGCCTGGGTGTAGGGCGGGTAGTTCATCGCCGGATCCGGGCGGAACGGTTTGGCGAGCACCGCCTTGCGGTGGCTGAGCGCCTCGAAACCGTAGCGTCCGTGGTATGCCCCCATCCCGCTGGCACCCACGCCACCGAACGGCAGTTGTGGCGCGAGGACGTGCATGCCGACGTGGTTGATCACCACGGCACCCGCGCTGATCTGCTGCGTGATCTTCCTCTGGGTGCTCAGCGACTTGGAGAACACGTACGCTGCAAGGGGTTTGGGGCGGGCACCGACGAAGTCGAGGGCTGCGTCGACCGAGTCGACGGTGAGAATCGGCAGGATGGGCCCGAAGACCTCGTCCGTCATGACCGCGTCGTCGGGTGCCGGATCGACGATCACGGTCGGTTCGACGGTGAGAGAGTCACGATCGCACCTGCCGCCGGTGACGATGCGCCCGGTCGTGGACTCCAGATACGCCTCGAGCCGATCGAAGTGACGCTGGTTGACCACCCGCATCCCCGGCTGCGGTTCCTCGCTGCGGAACAGGGCGATCGTGTCGACGATCTTGTCGACGAGCGCGTCGCGGACGGACCGCTCGACCAGTACGTAGTCGGGCGCGATGCAGGACTGTCCGGAATTGAGGAGCTTGACCCAGGCGATACGCCGCGCGGTGACCTCGAGATCGGCGTCCTCGGCGACGACGACAGGAGACTTGCCACCGAGCTCGAGGATCACCGGCGTGAGCTGCGGGGCGGCGGCGGCCATGATCTTGCGGCCCACCTCGGTGCCGCCGGTGTACAGGGCGAGATCGAAACCCTGCGCGAGCAGACTCTGGGTGAGCTCGGCATCGCCTTCGGCGACCACGACGGCCTCCGGGTCGAGGTAGTGCGGAATCAGCCGGGCGAGCAACGCGGACGTGGCGGGGGCCAGTTCCGACGGTTTGATCACGGCACAATTCCCGGCGGCCACTGCCGCGACGAGCGGACCGAGCGTCAGATACACCGGGTAGTTCCACGGTGCGATGATCAGGACCACTCCCATCGGCTCGTACTGCACCCAGCCGAGCGCGGGAAACTGGTTGAGCGACAAGGGCTTCGGTCGAGGAAGCATCCAGCGCCGGACCCGCTTGCGGGCGTAGGCGGCTTCGGCCCGGGTGGAAGCGAGGTCGCCGAGCCAGGCTTCGACCGCGTTTCGGCCCAGGTCCTCCTGTAGGGCGGCCGCAATCTCGGCTTCGCGCTCGTCGGCGAGTTTCTCGATGCCGCGGAGCTGGCGGATGCGCCATTCGGCATCGCGCGTGCGTCCGGTCGCGTAGGCCTTCCGCAGCCGGGCCAGCAGTTCTGCCGATGTGTCGGTATCTGTGACGGTCACGTGGTCCTCCAGGCGAAAGTCGAGGGTTGATGTGCGGTGGGCTTGTCGCGGCGGAACGGCGGACGGCGACACGGGCGGCCGGGGCGAGGTCGTCGACGACAGAACCTCGGGCGCGGGTCGTCGCGATGCGCCGGCGCAAGCGGCACCTGGACGACGGCCCGAGCCCGCGGCGGGTGGCACCGAATCGGGCGGTGCCGCGCCGGCGCTCGGTGCCCTGACATCCGGAGCGATGCCCATCGCCACAGTCTAGGACCCGCTGGTGCCCTGCGGATACGTGTCGGTCGGCCCACGTCAGTGCGCGGCAAGAGCCCGACGAGCAACTCGATCAGAAGGCCGCGGAGGTCGCCGAGCGCTCCGGACGGTATTCGTCCGAGGCGCGCCACAGTCATCTCGCACGCCGCACCGGTCACACTCGCACGAGCAGATCGCTGTGTCCGGGTGGGGGCGGCGGATACCATCGAGTTCTCGGCGCCGGCACGACGGCTCTCGGATTGGAGCTCGATTATGGCCGATGATGCGAAGCTCCTCGACTATCTGAAACGGGTGACCGCAGAGCTCTATCAGGCCCGGGAGAAGCTTCGCGAGGTCGAGGGGGTGAGCCGCGAACCGATCGCCGTCGTCGGGATGGGGTGCCGGTTCCCCGGCGGGGTCCGCTCCCCACAGGACCTGTGGCACCTGGTGGAATCCGGTACGGAGACCGTCGCCGCATTCCCCGCGGACCGCGGTTGGGAAGCGGCGGACCTCTACGATCCGACGGGCCGGCAGGCCGGCCGGACGTACACGGTGCACGGCAGCTTTCTCGACGATGCGGCGGGTTTCGACCCGGAGGTCTTCGGCATCTCGCCGCGCGAAGCGCTGGCCATGGACCCACAGCAGCGGCTTCTCCTCGAAACGAGCTGGGAAACCTTCGAGCACGCCGGCATCGATCCGCGGTCCGTGCACGGTGACCCGGTCGGCGTCTTCACCGGCCTCTCCGGAATCGACTACGCGGCCCGGGCCGGCGGCACGCCGCCCGAAGACCTTGCGGGGTACTTCATCACCGGTAACGCCATGAGCGTCGCCTCCGGCCGCGTGGCCTACAGCTTCGGTCTGTGCGGACCCGCGATCACTGTCGACACGGCGTGCTCCTCGTCGTTGGTGTCGATCCACCTCGCGATGCAAGCGCTGCGCAGCGGGGAGTGCGAACTGGCGCTGGCCGGCGGGGCGACCGTCATGTCGACCCCGGCGGTGTTCGTGGAGTTCAGTCGTCAGCGCGGACTGGCCCGAGACGGGCGCTGCAAGGCGTTCTCCGCCGCTGCGGACGGTACGGCCTGGGGCGAGGGCGCGGCGATGATCGCACTGGAACGCCTGTCCGACGCAGAGCGCAACGGTCGCCGGATACTGGCAGTTGTCCGCGGCAGTGCGGTCAACCAGGACGGCGCCAGCAACGGCCTGACCGCTCCGAACAAGCAGGCCCAGGAGCGGGTGATACGGCAGGCGCTGGCCCACGCCGGACTCGGCCCGGCCGACATCGACGCGGTCGAGGCCCACGGCACCGGCACCACACTGGGCGACCCGATCGAGGCGTCCGCCCTGCTGGCGACCTATGGCCGCGATCGCCCCGCCGACCGACCGTTGTGGCTCGGTTCGGTGAAGGCGAACCTCGGGCACACCCAGGCCGCCGCCGGAGTTGCCGGCGTGATCAAGATGATCATGGCGATGCGTCACGGTGTGCTGCCGAAGACGCTGCACGTCGACCGTCCCACCCCCCACGTCGACTGGACCGCCGGATCGGTGTCCCTGCTCACCGAGAACCGGGAATGGCCGGCGGCGGACCGGCCCCGCCGGGCGGCGGTCTCGTCGTTCGGCATCAGCGGCACCAACGCCCACTTGATTCTGGAACAGTTCCCCCCGGTCGAGCCGCCGACTCCCGACTCGAGCGCTCCGTCGGCCGAAACGGTGGCCTGGGTCGTGTCGGGCCATACCGAACTCGCGCTGCGCGCCCAGGCCGTGAGCTTGCGCGACTACGCGGCCGACCACCCCGACCTGACGCCCGCCGAGGTGGCCGGGGCGCTGCTGCGTTCGCGTGCCGCATTCGAGCACCGCGCCGCCGTGATCGGCACAGAGCCGCAGGGACTGCTGGCGGGCCTCGCCGCGCTCGGCCGAGGCGCGCCCAGCCCCGACGTGGTCACCGGGGTGGCGTTGGAAGCCGGGGACCGGCCCGTGTTCGTTTTCCCCGGCCAGGGTGCGCAATGGGTAGGCATGGCCACCGAGCTGCTGGATTCGTCGCCCGTGTTCGCCGACAGCGTGCAGGAGTGCGCCGACGCATTGGCTCCGTACACGACGTTCTCGCTGCTCGACGTGCTGCGCGACGTCGACCCGGCCTCGCTGGACCGGGTCGACGTCGTACAACCGGCGCTGTTCGCGGTGATGGTCGGTCTCGCGCAACTGTGGCGCTCACACGGCGTCGAACCGGCGGCGGTGGTCGGACACTCGCAGGGCGAGATCGCCGCCGCCTACGTGGCAGGCGCACTGAGTCTGTCCGACGCGGCGCTGGTCGTCGCGGCACGCAGTAGGGTGATCGCCGCGTCGGCCCGCCGTGGCGGCGGAATGGCCTCGGTGGCACTGCCGGCGGACGCCGTGCGGGCCAGGATCCGGCCCTGGGACGGCGCCGTCGAGGTGGCGGCGATCAACGGGCCGTCCGCGACGGTGATATCCGGCCCCGTCGATGTCCTCGACATCCTCGTCGGGCAGTTGCAGGGCGACGGTGTCCAGGCCAGGAGGATCGCCGTGGAGTACGCCTCGCACTGCGCGGACGTGACGATCCTGCGCGAGCCGATTCTCGACGCCCTGGCCTCGATTACGCCCCGCCGGTCGCGGATTCCGTTCTACTCGACTGTGACCGGCGGGGCGTTGGACGGCACCGCACTCGACGCGGACTACTGGTACCGCAATCTGCGCCGTCCGGTGCTGTTCCAGGAGGCGACGAGATCGTCGGCCGCGGACGGGTATCGCTTGTTCGTCGAGTCGAGTTGCCATGCCGTGCTGAGCGTGGCATTGCAGGAAACCCTCGATGCGGTGGGCGTCGCCGGCCGGGCGATCGGCACCCTCCGGCGTGACCGTGCAGGTCTGCGCCAGTTCACCGCCGCACTCGCGGAGGCACAGGTTCGCGGAGTGCACATCGAGTGGGACCGGGTGCGGTGGGCCCGACGCGACGGTGCGCGGCCGTGGGTGGAGCTGCCGACGTATGCCTTCCAGCACCGCCGCTACTGGCTGGACAGTCCCGCGCCGCAGGGTGACGTCGCGTCGGCGGGCCTGGACACGGGTGGACACCCGATGCTTGCCGCGTCGGTCGAACTCGGTGACGGCCGGGGCGTGGTGTTCACGGGCCTGCTGTCGCCGCGACGTCTTCCGTGGCTGAGCGACCATGCGGTCGGCGGCACCGTCATCCTGCCCGGCACGGCGTTCGTGGAGCTCGCCCTGCACGCGGGGAACCGCGTCGGGTGCGGCCGGCTCGACGAACTCGCCCTCGAGGCACCCGCCAGGATCCCCGCCGAGGGGGACGTCGCCCTGCAGGTGAGCGTGCTCGCCGACGGCGACACCGGCCGAGCCAGGGTGTCGGTGCACTCCCGGCCGGTGGATGCCGCACAGGAGACTCCGTGGACCCGGCACGCCACCGGCACCCTCACCCCAGGCTCGGAGACCACCGACTTCGCCGAACACCGGTGGCCGCCCGCCGACGTCACGCCGATCGACATCGGAGGGCTCTACGGACTGCTCGACGAGGCCGGCTACGGGTACGGCCCGGCCTTTCGGGGACTCCGGGCGGCGTGGCGCCGCGGTGACGACCTGTACGGCGAGGTGCGGCTGAACGCGGAGGACCCGGCTGCGGCGGTCGCGGGATACGGGATCCATCCGGCGGTGCTCGACGCGGCGCTGCACCTGATCGCGCTCGGAACCGCCGGGACCGGTGCACGCGACCTCCGGCTGCCCTTCGCCTGGGGCGCGGTGCAGCTGCACGCCGTGGGTGCAACCGCCCTGCGCGTGCACATCACCCCGATCGGGCCCGACCGCTACCGGGTATCCGCGTACGACGCGGCCGGCAAGCCGGTGTTGACCGCCGATTCGTTGGCGCTGCGGCCGCTCGGGGATGCGCGCGTACCGGCCGCCGGGGCCGGCGACAGCCTCTACCGCGTGGAGTGGACGCCCGTCGGTGCCGGCACCACGGTTCCGGCCGACCTGATGCCGCTCGAAGAGGCGCTCGCCGGCGGTGATCACGGAGGTCGCGTGCTGTGGCTGGCGCGCGAACCGGGCGACGAGCCGGACGTGCCCGCACGGGTCCACGCCGCCGCGGAGGCGACGTTGCGGGCGGTTCAGTCCTGGCTCCGCGCGGATCACCTGCCCGAGACCCGCCTGCTGGTGACGACCAGGCTCGCGGTGGCGGTCCGCGACGACGACCCGATCGATGTGGCTGCCGCGCCCGCATGGGGGCTGCTCGGCGCGGTGCAACACGAGCATCCGAACCGCATCACCCTGGTGGACCTGGATGCGGTGGCCGGTGCCCTCTCCCATCCCGAACTGCTGGCAACGGCGTTGGCCTGCAACGAACCCCAGCTGGCGATCCGCGACGGTGTACTCCTGGCGCCCGTGCTCGCCGCGGTGACGCCCCCCGAATCCGCACCCGACTCGGACCCGCCTGCCTTCGGTCCGGACGGCACGGTCGTGATCACCGGTGGCACAGGAACCATCGGCAGACTGATCGCCCGCCACCTCGTAGCGCGATACGGCGTCCGGCGGCTGGTGCTGACCGGCCGACGCCTGCCCGACGCCGAGAGTGTGGCCGCACTGCGAGCCGATGTCGCCGAGTCGGGGGCCGAGGTCGGCGTTGCCGCCTGCGACGTCGCCGACCGCGCAGCGGTGGCCGCTCTGCTGGCCGACATTCCCGACCTGTCGGGCGTGATCCACGCCGCCGGGGTGCTCGACGATGCCACCGCCGCCACCTTGACTCGGGACCAGCTGCACGCCGTCCTCCGCCCCAAGGCGGACGGCGCCTGGCATCTGCACGAACTCACGCGCGACCGCGGGCTGTCAGCGTTCGTGCTCTTCTCCTCCGCGGCGGGTGTGCTCGGCGGCGCCGGCCAGGCGAACTACGCGGCGGCGAACGTGTTCCTGGACGCACTCGCGCAGCACCGCCGCGTCCGCGGGTTGCCGGCGATCTCCATGGCCTGGGGGTTGTGGGCCCGCCCCAGCGGGATGACGTCCCATCTCGACGCGGCCGACCTCGACCGGTTGCGGCGCACCGGCATCGACACCATCAGCCCGGAGGCGGGGCTGACCCTGTTCGACGCGGCGCTTGCCGTGAACAGTCCGCTGGTCGTGCCGATACGGCTCGCGACGCGTTCCTCCCGAGTCGACGGCGAGACGATCCTGCCCATCCTGCGCCGGGTCCTCGGGAGTCGTCGTCGTCGCGCCGCTGCCGCCGAGCCGCTCACCGGCCTCGCCGAGGAGTTGCGGGCACAGGATCCCGGCGAGCGTCACAGCCGGCTGCTGGATCTCGTCACCACCCACGTGGCCGCGGTGCTCGGCCACGACGGAAAGGAGGCGATCGACCCGGAACGGGCCTTCAAACAACTCGGCTTCGACTCGCTGACCGCCGTGCAACTGCGTAATCAGCTCGCCACCGCCACCGGCGTCACGCTGCCCGCGACGGTGGTGTTCGATCATCCGACCGCGGATGCGCTCACCCGGGAGCTCGAGGCCCGGCTGATCGGTAGCGCCGCGGCTCCGCAGCCGACCCGACCGGCGCGGACTCGCCGGGAGAACGAGCCGATCGCGATCGTCGGGATGGCCTGCAGATACCCGGGCGGGGTGTACTGCCCGCAGGACCTGTGGCGACTCGTCCGCGACGGCCACGACGCGGTGGGGCCGTACCCCCGCAACCGAGGCTGGAATCTCGACGACGTCTACGACCCCGACCCGGACCGCAGCGGCACGACGTACATGAGCGAAGGGGGATTCCTCTACGACGCCGACGAATTCGACGCCGCGTTCTTCGGCGTCAGCCCGCGCGAGGCGATCGCGATGGACCCGCAGCACCGGCTGCTCCTGGAGAGCGCCTGGGAAGCGTTGGAACAGGCCGGGATCCCACCGGATGCGCCCGGCCTCACCGACACCGGGGTGTACGTCGGGTTGATGGGGGGCGACTACGGGTTCTCCCTGATGACTCAGCGCACCGTCGACGCCGAGGGCTATCTGATGACCGGGACCAGCAACAGCGTGGCGTCCGGCCGGATCTCCTACACCCTCGGGTTCACCGGTCCCGCAGTCACCGTCGACACAGCCTGCTCGTCGTCGCTGGTGGCCGTGCATCTCGCGGCGCGGGCGCTGCGCGACGGCGAATGCGCCCTCGCGCTGGCCGGCGGGGCGACGGTGATGGCCACACCCGGCGTGCTGATCGAGTTCAGCCGCCAGCGCGGGCTCGCCCCGGACGGCCGGTGCAAGCCCTTCTCCGACCGGGCGGACGGCACCGGGCTCGCCGAGGGCGCGGGAATGGTGGTGCTGGAGCGGCTCGGCGACGCCCGGCGCAACGGACACCGGGTACTGGCGATCGTCCGTGGATCGGCGGTCAATCAGGACGGGGCCTCCAACGGATTGACCGCCCCGAACGGGCCGTCCCAGGAGCGGGTGATCCGCCGGGCGCTGGCCGACGCCGCGCTCGGCCCCGCCGACATCGACGCCGTGGAGGCACACGGCACCGGCACGACGCTCGGTGACCCGATCGAGGCGCAGGCGCTGCTGGCCGCCTACGGGCACAAGCGGGCGGGGCAGCCGCTGTGGCTCGGCTCGGTCAAGTCGAACATCGGCCATGCCCAGGCGGCGGCGGGGGTGGCCGGCGTGATCAAGATGGTGATGGCGATGAGGCACGGGGTGCTGCCTCCGAGCCTGCACGGCGACGCTCCGACCCGGCACGTCGATTGGACCGCGGGCGAGGTCTCGCTGCTCGCCGGACCGGTGGCGTGGCCGGAAACCGGCCGGCCCCGTCGCGCGGGGGTCTCGTCGTTCGGCATCAGCGGCACGAACGCGCACGTGATCCTCGAGCAGCCACCCGGTGCCGCACCGACCGAGGTGTCGCCCCGATCCGCAACGCCGCTCATCTGGGTGATCTCCGGAAGGACCGGTGATGCGCTGCGTGCGCAGGCCGCACGGTTGGCCGAGTACCTCGACAGTGACGAGTTCGTCTCGCAGGGCGAGGGCGACCTCCCGGATCCCGCCGACCTCGCATACTCGTTGGCAACCACCCGATCCGGCTTCTCCCATCGCGCCGCGGTGATCGGAGAGACTCTGGCCGACCTGCGCGACGGACTGGCCCGCATCGTCGCGGGGCGACCGGGCGGCAACGTCGTCGCCGGGACGAGCGCCCGCGGCAAGACGGCCTTCATGTTCACCGGCCAGGGTGCGCAACGGATCGGGATGGGGCGCGGCCTCTACGATGCCTACCCGGTGTTCGCGGCGGCCCTGGACGACGTGTGTGCCGCATTCGACGCGCGCATGGAAGTTCCTCTGCTCCAGGTGATCTGGGGAAACTACGAGGGCGGCGCCGCGAAACTCGACAGCACCGAATACACCCAACCGGCGCTGTTCGCGGTCGAGGTCGCGCTCTGTCGGCTGCTGAGGGAGTGGGGCATCACCCCCGACTATCTGATCGGCCATTCGATCGGAGAGATCACCGCCGCACACGTCGCGGGGGTGTTCGGGTTGCCCGACGCCGCCGCCCTGGTGGGGGAGCGGGGACGGTTGATGCAGTCGACCGAACCGGGTCGGATGATCGCCGTGCGCGCGAGCGCGGGCGATGTCGCGACGCGGATCGACGGCCGGGTCGATCTCGCGGCGGTCAACGGCGCCGAATCGGTGGTCCTCGCGGGCGGCGAACGTGAGGTGCACGCGGTCGCCGCCGAACTGTCCGCGGCCGGCATGACGACCACGAGCCTGCGGGTCGAGCGGGCCTTCCATTCCGCCCTGATGGAACCCATCCTCGGGCGGTTCGCCACCGTCGTGTCGAACCTGACCCCGCAGTCGCCGACGATTCCGGTCGTCTCCAACGTCACCGGGCGCCTCGCGACCGTCGACGAACTCGGGGCGGCGGACTACTGGACCCGGCACATCCGGCAACCGGTGCGATTTCATGACGGCATTCGCGCCCTCGACGAGCTCGGCGTCACGCGTTGTGTCGAAGTCGGTCCCGGCGCGGCCCTGGCCGCACACGCGGCCGAGATCGTCCCGAACCCGATCGCGACACTGCCCGGACACGGAGACGAGACCCATGAGATCATCGGAGCGGTCGCCGCCGCCTACGTGCAGGGCATCACGATCGACTGGGACCGGGTGCTGCCCGGTCGTCGCCGGGTGAACCTGCCCACCTACGCGTTCCAGCGTCGTTCCTTCTGGCCGTCGGCGCCTGGGCGAAATCCCGGCGATCCGACGGAGCTCGGGCTGAGCCCGGCTGATCATCCGCTGCTCGGCGCCGCGGTGACCCTCGACGACGACGCGACCTTGTACACCGGACAGCTCTCGCTCCCGCGGGATACCTGGCTCGTGGCACCGCCGACCGACGACGACCCGCCCTCGACCGACGATCTGCGGACGGTATTGCCGGCGGTGTTGGTCGAACTCACATTGCATGTCGCCCGTCGAGCCGGTCTCGACCACATCGACGAACTCACTCTGCACCGGCCACTGATCCTCCCGTCGTCGGGGACGGCATCGATCCGGGTGCTGGTGTCGCCGGCCGGCAACACCGGTACTCGCACCGTCACCATCTCGTCGAACCCGGGGGAGACCGACGGCTCGGACACCTGGATTCCGAACGCCTCGGCGACCATCGACGACGTCGTCGCCGGGGCACCGCCACGCGTCCCGGGCGACGCCGAGGCCGCTGTGCGCCTCGACGAAGGCACCGACACCAGCGGGTTCGGTATCCATCCGCAGCTGCTGCAGGCGGCGCTCGAGCCGGTTCTCGGGCGGGACGGCCGGCCGCTGACCTGGTCGGGAATCCGTCTGCACGCCGTCGGTGCGGAGGCGGGGGCGGTGCGGTTCGCCCCGAGCGAGGACGGCCGGTATCGCGTCGTCATCACCGACCCCGGAGGTGGACCGGTGCTGACCGTCGATGCGCTGCGGGTGGTGCCGAGGGCGGTCGACGCGGACGGGTCAGCCCGTTCGGCCGCCCGGCGACTGCACCGGCTGACCTGGGTTCGAGTGGAGGGTGCCTCGTCCGAGCGGCCCCGCGGTCCGGTGGCGGTCCTCGGCGCCGAGGGGTCGGGAGACCCGGGCATCGGTCCGACCCTCCCACGCTTTCCCGACGTGGCGGCGTTGCGCACCGCGATGGAGTGCGGGCCGGGCGACGACGATCGGCGTCCCTGGACGGTGCTGGTCGGGTGCCGCACCGAGGGCGAGCACGGTCCGGACGCGACCCACGCGCTGTGCGCGCGGGTGCTGCGGCTGCTGCAGGAATGGCTCGACGACGACGCTGTCGCCGACAGCCCGCTGGTGATCGTGACCCGCAACGCGATGGTCACCGACGACGGGCAGGACCGGGACGCTCACGCCGACCTTGCGGCCGCGGCGGTGTGGGGCCTCGTGGGCTCCGCGCAGAACGAGAACCCGGGCCGGTTCCTGCTGATCGACCTCGACGACGGGTCGGACGCCGAGAGCGTGCTGGCCTCGGCATCGGCAAGCGGGGAACCGCAATTGGCGGCCCGGCACAACACCTTGTATGCGCCTCGGTTGCGGCGTATGCGTGCCGTCGACGAATCCGGATCGCCCTTCGATCCCCGCGGCACCGTTCTCGTCACCGGCGGGACCGGCATGGTGGGCTCGTTGGTGGCACGCCACCTGGTGACCGAGCACGGGGCACGGAATCTGGTGTTGACCAGCCGTCGCGGACCCGACGCCGAGGGCTGCGACCGGCTGCGCCGCGAACTGAGCGGGATGGGGGCCGAGGTGAGCATCGTCGCCTGCGACACCTCCGACGAGTCGGCAGTCGCGGGGTTACTGGCCCGGATACCGTCCGAGCACCCACTGACGGCGGTGATCCACGCGGCCGGAGTGATCGACGACGCCATCCTGACTTCGCTCACCCCCGAGCGCCTCGACGCGGTGCTGCGGCCGAAGGTGGACGCGGCCTGGCACCTGCACCGGCTGACCGCGAAATGCGACGTGCGGGCCTTCGTCATGTTCTCGTCGCTCGCCGGCATCCTGGGTGCCCCCGGGCAGGCGAACTACGCGGCCGCGAACATGTTTCTCGACGCCCTCGCCCATCACCGCCGCGCCCTCGGGCGGCCCGCGCTCTCGATCGCGTGGGGGATGTGGGCACCGCCGAGTGCCATGACCGACAACCTCGGTGCGATCGATCTCGTCCGGGCACGCCGCAGCGGAGTGGTACCGATGACCGCTGCCGACGGCCTGGCGCTCTTCGACAGCGCACTGACCGCCGGTGCCCCTGCTGTGGCGGCCGCTCGGTTCGACCCTTCCGGTTGGGCCGCCCCCCACGTTCCCGCCCCGATGCGTGGCCTGATCCGGGAATCGCGCCCGCACGCCGCGGGGCCGGATCCGGTCGGGACCGGATCGACGGCGTCCGGACCGTCGGAGTGGACACAGCGCCTCGCCGACCGGTCGATTCCCGAACAACGGCACCTGATGCTCGACCTGGTACGGGCCGGCGCCGCTGCCGTACTCGGCTACGACGCTTCGGATCTGGTCGATCCCGACCAGGCGTTCAAGGAACTCGGCTTCGACTCGCTGGCGGCCGTTGCGCTCCGCAACCATCTCGGTGCCGCCACCGGGCTGCGGTTGCCGCCGACACTGGTGTTCGATCACCCGAGCCCGCGTGCCGTCGCCGAGTTCCTGCGAGCCGAACTCGTTCCGGACCCGGTGTCGGTGGCCCTCGCCGATGTCGACCGGCTGCGGGCGACCATCGCCGAACTCGGCGAGGACAGCGCGGCGCGGTCGGCGATCGCGCAGCGGTTGGGGAACCTGCTGGCCGAGGTTGCTGCGGACGGCGATACCCGGGCAGATCCGGTCGGCAGGATTCACGCCGCGACCAGCGAGGAGATCCTCGACATGATCGATCGCGGTCTGTGAACCGAGAAGGTGCCGAGCATTGCGCCGAGCCGCGCCGGGCCGGGCTCGGTTCCCTCTCTCGGGTGGAACCGGACGGATGCCCGAACAAGACGTCCACGTCGGTCCGGCGGGTGAAGCACACGGTCCGGTCGGCGGCGAGTCGCGCTGAGGGCTTTCGACAGGAGGAAATCGATGACGTCACATCCGAACACCACACCGATTCCGCCCGGTATCGCGGTGCCGGACGAGGTACCGACCCGGTTGGGCACGTTGCGGTTCTTCGACGGGTTCCCCGACGACGCGACGACCCGGACGCTGTTCGACAACCTGGACTTCCAGCGGGCGGTCCAGGCGTACCTGCAGGGGCTGGCTCCGGTGGCCATAGCGGCGATGCGCCGGGCGCTGGTGCAGTGGGGGCCGGCGAACTCGACGCTGGTGATCTGGGAGGACCTGGTCTATCCGCGGTTCATCGGGCCGGTCTATAACACCAGTACCTCGTACAACTACGCCTGGCTCGACCTGCACGACGGGCCCGTTGTCGTCGAGGTGCCCCCGAAGGTGTACGGCTTCGTCGACGACTCCTGGTGCCGGTGGGTCGTCGACGTCGGCATCACCGGACCGGACCAGGGCCGCGGCGGCCGCTACCTGTTCGTGCCGCCCGACCACGCGGGGGAGGTGCCGGACGGCGACCTGGTGGTGCGGCCGCGCACCTTCGGCCTCTGGGTGGGCTGGCGGGGTTTCCGGGACGAGCACGGCGACCCGCACCCGGCGGTGGAGATGACCAAGGCGCACACCCGGATCCACCCGCTGTCGCAGGCTGCCGATCCGCCGCCGACGCGGTTCGTCAACGTCTCGCCCGAGCCGATGTGCGCGGTCGCTCCGGCCGACCACCGGTTCTGGGACATGCTGGACGAGGTGGTGCAGTCCGAGCCGCCGGAGTCGGCCGACCCGCTCACCCTGGGAATGTTCGCCTCGATCGGTATCCGGCACGGAAAGCCGTTCGGCCCCGACGAGCGGATGCGCGCGATCCTGACCGAGGCCGCCACGGTCGGGGATGCGACCGCCCGTGCGCTGACCTATCGGTTCCGCCAGCAGGAGGCGTACTACTACCCCGGCAGCGCCTGGCGCTTGGGTATCCTCGGCGGCTACTCCTGCACGCAGGACGGGGCGTTGCTGCTCGACTCCGCCGCCGCACTCTACTTCCTCGTCGGTGGCACCAGCCCGTCGTGGGATCAGAAGATGGTCGGGACCGGGTCGCAGTACGCCACCGCGTTCGCCGATGCCACCGGCGCACCGTTCGACGGCGCCCGGAGCTACCGGCTGCACCTCCCGCCGAACGTGCCGGCCGCTACCTTCTGGTCGGTGCTGGTCTACGACACCCAGACCCGTTCGATGCTGCAGACCGATCAGCGGTGGCCGTCGGTGACCAGCCAGGATCCGGATGTGACCACCAATGAGGACGGCTCCGTCGACGTCCACTTCGGGCCCGAACCGTCCGTCGAGGGCTGCAACTGGGTCCAGACCCTGCCCGGCAAGGGCTGGTTCGCGATGTTCCGCCTCTACGGGCCGTTGGAACCGTGGTTCGACAAGACCTGGAGGCTCCCGGACATCGAACCGATCGGGTAGCGAAGACGGATCGACAGCCGACGGAGCCGAATTCGGCCGAGGGATCAGGCCCACCGTGCCCGATGCGGCTGTCCACCGTGCCCGATGCGGCTGTCCGCCGTGTCCGATGCGGCTGTCCGCCGTGTCCGATTCGGCAGCCGACGGGGTC
Organism: Rhodococcus sp. 14C212; assembly: GCF_011058195.1. Lineage (NCBI taxonomy): Bacteria > Bacillati > Actinomycetota > Actinomycetes > Mycobacteriales > Nocardiaceae > Rhodococcus > Rhodococcus sp. 14C212. The sequence goes on from NZ_JAALEH010000044.1 coordinate 16,568, forward strand.
ACCGGTCCCTGCGGATAACGGAGTCCCTCACCAACCGCGCTCGCGCCACTCCTGGAGATGCGGACGCTCGGCGCCGAGCGTGGTATCCCGGCCGTGGCCGGGGTAGATCACCGTGTCGTCGCCGAAGCGGCCGAACAACTTGGTGTCGACGTCGTCGTACAGGGAGGTGAACTTCTCTGCGTCCGCGGTCTTGCCCAGGCCCCCGGGGAAGAGGGAGTCGCCGGTGAAGATGTGGCGCCGAGCGGTACCGGCTTCGGTGAGGACCAGGGCGATCGACCCCGGGGTGTGCCCGGACAGGTGGATCACCTCGAGGCCGAGCTCGCCGACGTGGACGGTGTCGCCCTCCATGAGCAGCCGATCGGGCCTCACCGGGAGCGGTTCGGCATCGAGCGGGTGCGCGGCAGTGGGGACGCCGGTCGAGGCGGCGACCGCTTCGAGGCCCTGCCAGTGGTCCCAGTGCTGGTGCGTCGTGACGATCAGCTCGAGCTTCGGGGCATGCTCGGCGAGGAACCGGGCGAGCAATTCCGGCTCGTTCGCGGCGTCGATGAACACCGATTTGCCGGTTGCGGAATCCGTGACCAGGTACGTGTTGTTGTCCATCTGTCCGACGGACAGCTTGACGATGGTCGCGCCGGGCACGGTGCGGCGCTGCGCGGGACCGCCGGGGGTGACCTCCCCGGTGTAGTCGTCGTCGATGACCAAAGGCTGCTGCGACATGTGAGGCACGTTACCGCCGGGACGGGGCGCCCGCGTGCGCGACCGTCGGGAACCGGAACGTGTCGGTGGGCGCGCCTACCATGGTCCAGGGCCGAGTTGCGCGACGTGACGTCGGTGAATCGAGATGCGAGCGGATCCGACCGCCCACCGGCGGGGATCCGACGAGGAGGGACGTGGCGTGGCGGATCGCCTGATCGTGCGTGGCGCGCGGGAGCACAACCTGCGGGGGATCGACCTGGATCTGCCGCGTGACAGCCTGATCGTCTTCACCGGCCTGTCCGGGTCGGGCAAGTCGAGCCTGGCGTTCGACACGATCTTCGCCGAGGGACAGCGCCGCTACGTCGAGTCGCTGTCCGCCTACGCGCGCCAGTTCCTCGGCCAGATGGACAAACCCGACGTCGACTTCATCGAGGGTCTGTCGCCGGCGGTGTCCATCGACCAGAAGTCCACCAACCGGAACCCACGCTCGACGGTGGGCACCATCACCGAGGTCTACGACTACCTGCGCCTGCTCTACGCCCGCGCCGGCACGGCGCACTGCCCGCAGTGCGGGGAGCAGATCGCCCGGCAGACGCCGCAGCAGATCGTCGACCAGGTCCTCGAGATGGAGCAGGGCACCCGATTCCAGGTGCTCGCGCCGGTCGTGCGCACCCGCAAGGGTGAATTCGTCGACCTGTTCGAGCAGCTGACCGTGCAGGGGTACGCCCGCGTGCGGGTCGACGGAGTGGTCTATCCGCTCACCGATCCGCCGAAGCTGAAAAAGCAGGAGAAACACGACATCGAGGTGGTCGTCGACCGCCTCGCCGTCAAGGCGAGTGCCAAGCAGCGGCTCACCGATTCGATCGAGACCGCGCTGCGCCTGGCGGAGGGCATCGTCGTCCTCGACTTCGTGGAGCGGGACGAGAACGCCGCCGACCGCGAGCGCCGCTTCTCCGAGAAGCTCGCCTGCCCGAACGGGCACCCCCTGTCCATCGACGAACTCGAACCCCGGTCCTTCTCGTTCAACTCCCCGTACGGCGCCTGCCCCGAGTGCACCGGCCTCGGCATCCGGAAGGAGGTCGACCCGGAGCTCGTCGTGCCAGACCCGGAACTCAGCCTTGAGGACGGTGCGATCGCGCCCTGGTCGATGGGGCAGACCTCCGAGTACTTCACCCGGCTGCTGTCCGGGCTCGCCGACATCATGGGCTTCGAGATGTCCACCCCGTGGAACAAGCTGCCGGCCAAGGCCCGCAAGGCCATCCTCGAGGGCAGCCCGGACCAGGTCCACGTCCGCTACAAGAACCGGTACGGCCGGACACGGTCGTACTACGCCGAGTTCGAGGGCGTGATGCCGTTCCTGCACCGCCGGCTCGAGCAGACCGAGTCCGAGCAGATGAAGGAACGCTACGACGGGTACATGCGCGAGATCCCGTGCCCCACATGCGAGGGTGCGCGGCTGCGTCCGGAGATCCTGGCGGTGACGATCGCCGCGGGCGAGCATGGACACAAGTCCATCGCCGAGGTCTCCGACCTGTCCATCGCCGAGTGCGCCGAGTTCCTGAACGCCCTGACCCTCGGGGCGCGGGAAGAGGCCATCGCCGGGCAGGTGCTCAAGGAGATCCAGGCACGTCTCGGGTTCCTGCTCGACGTGGGGCTCGAATACCTCACGCTGTCCCGTGCGGCCGGCACCCTGTCCGGCGGGGAGGCGCAGCGCATCCGGCTCGCCACCCAGATCGGCTCGGGTCTGGTCGGTGTCCTGTACGTCCTGGACGAGCCGTCCATCGGCCTGCACCAGCGCGACAACCGCCGGCTCATCGAAACCCTCACGCGGCTGCGTGATCTGGGCAACACACTGATCGTCGTCGAGCACGACGAGGACACCATCCGCGCGTCGGACTGGGTCGTCGACATCGGACCGTACGCCGGCGAGCACGGCGGTCGCGTGGTGCACACCGGCCCCTACAAGGAACTGCTCGAGTGCACCGAGTCGCTCACCGGCGCGTACCTGTCCGGACGTCAGCGGATCGAGGTGCCGGAGCAGCGCCGGCCGGTGGACCGGAAGCGTCAGGTCACCGTCGTCGGCGCCCGCGAGAACAACCTGCGCGGCATCGACGTGGCGTTCCCGCTCGGCGTGCTCACCTCGATCACCGGTGTCTCCGGATCCGGCAAGTCGACCCTGGTCAACGACATCCTCGCGACGGTCATGGCCAACAAGCTCAACGGCGCGCGGCAGGTGCCCGGCCGGCACACGCGCGTCAACGGGCTCGACCAGCTCGACAAGCTCGTGCAGGTGGACCAGTCGCCGATCGGCCGCACCCCGCGCTCGAATCCGGCCACCTACACGGGCGTGTTCGACAAGATCCGCACCCTGTTCGCCGCGACCACCGAGGCGAAGGTGCGCGGCTACCAGCCGGGCCGGTTCTCGTTCAACGTCAAGGGCGGCCGGTGCGAAGCCTGCTCGGGTGACGGCACGCTCAAGATCGAGATGAACTTCCTGCCGGACGTGTACGTGCCGTGCGAGGTGTGCCACGGGGCCCGCTACAACCGCGAGACCCTCGAGGTGCATTACAAGGGCAAGACCATCGCCGAGGTGCTGGACATGCCCATCGAGGAGGCCGCCGAGTTCTTCGAGCCGGTCACCTCGATCCACCGCTACCTGCGCACCCTCGTCGACGTGGGCCTCGGATACGTGCGCCTGGGTCAGCCGGCCCCGACCCTCTCGGGCGGCGAGGCGCAGCGCGTCAAGCTCGCCGCGGAGCTGCAGAAGCGGTCGACGGGCCGCACCGTGTACGTACTGGACGAGCCGACCACCGGTCTGCACTTCGAGGACATCCGCAAGCTGCTCGGCGTGATCAACGGGCTCGTCGACAAGGGCAACACGGTGATCGTGATCGAGCACAACCTCGACGTGATCAAGACGGCGGACTGGATCATCGACATGGGCCCCGAGGGGGGCTCCGGCGGCGGCACCGTCGTCGCGCAGGGCACGCCCGAGGACGTCGCGGCGGTCGAAGGCAGCTACACCGGCACGTTCCTGCGCGAGGCGCTCGCCGAGTCCGTCGCGCAGGAGCCCGCGCCCGCCCGCAAGCCGGCGCGCAAGCGCGCGCCGCGGAAGGTGGCGGCCGCGAGCTGAGCCGGCGTCGACGCGCCGCGGACCGCGAAGGGGGATCGGGTGGCACGGACGTTCTCCGGTGGTCGTGTCCGTGGGGTCGTCGCCGCGCTCGTGCTGGCGATGCTGCTCACGGCCGGGGTCGCGGCGGCCCGGCCCGCGGGCAGCGAGACCGACCCGCCGGGCACCGTCGTCCGGGTCGATCCGTTGCCGAGGCAGTGGTGGCTGCCGGGCTCGTCCGCCGCGTCGGTGGTCACCTACCGCACCACCGGACCCCGCGGGTGCCGGCCCTGAGCACCGGCGCGGTCTTCGTGCCGTCGGGCGCCGCGCCCACCGGCGGCTGGCCGGTGGTGTCGTGGGGACACGGCGCGGTCGGGATCGCGGACCGGTGCGCCCCGACCGTCGACGGCCGCATCGACAACGGATACCTGGCGCACTGGCTCGCCCAGGGATACGCGGTCGTCGCCACCGACTACACCGGTCTCGGCACCCCCGGCCTCCACGCCTACCTCGACGGGCCGTCGGAGGCCCACGCCCTGATCGACATGGTGCGCGCCGCGCGGACGGTGGAACCGTCCCTCGGGTCGCGCTGGGTCGCACTCGGCCAGTCGCAGGGCGGCCAGGCCGCGATGGTCGCGGCCTCCCGCGCGACCCGGTACGCACCCGAGCTCGACTACCGCGGCGCCGTCGCGCTCGGCGTGCCGTCGAACATCGAGCACCTCGTGCCGTTCGGTGACCCGCGCTTTCCGCCGCTACCGCTGACCGGCACCACCGTGTTCATCGCCTACCTGCTGGCCGGGATGCGCGCGACTCGCCCCGACGTCGACGTCGACCGCTTCCTCAGCCCGCGGGGCCGCGAGGTCCTCGCCCGGCTGGAGGACCTGTGCTACCAGGAGGCGGCGGCCGAGTTCGGGGATCTGTCGATCGGCGACCTGCTGGCGCGACGCACCGACGATCCCGCCCTCGTCGCGGCTGCCCGCGAGATGCTCGAGATCCCCACCCGCGGCTACGACCGTCCGTTGTTCCTCGGCCAGGGCCTGACGGACACCGTCACCCCGGCGCCGTTCACGTTCAAGCTCGTCGCCGACCTGACCGCGGCCGGTGAGCGGTTCGTGTTCCGGTCGTATCCCGTCGGGCACTTGGAGACGATGCGGGCGTCCCTGTCCGACGTCACAGCGTTCGTCCGGGATCGGTTCGCCGCGGACCGGTAGCGAGCGACCGCGTCAGTGGCGCCCCGCCGTATCGATCGCCGCCGCGTCGATCGCCGCCGCGAGATCGGCGGGACGGGACCACATCGGCCAGTGACCGGTCGGCAGGTCGACGTACTCCACGTCGGTCAACCGGCCGAGCTCGGACGCCACCGGATGCCCCGACCGGGTCATCCGCGGGACCGCCCCGGACGGGAAGCTGCTGCACACGACGGTGGTCGGCACCGCCAGGCGGGCGTCGTCGCGCAGGGCGAGCGGAGTCCGCGCCGGACCGGCCGGATGCGGCACCGCCCGCTCCCGGAACCGCCGCAACACAGGTTCGTCCAGTCCCTGGAGGCTGTTGCCGTCGGCTTCGAGTTCCGCCCACGGCGGCAGCGGGACCTCGACCTCCGAGGCGTCGAGGTCGGGGCGCAGCGCGGTGCCGTGCGGCAACGGACCGGAGTCGACGTACACCAGGCAGGCCACGTCCCTCGGGACCCGGTCCGACGCCGCGTACGCGACCGGGCCGGCGCCGCTGTGCGCGACGAGGATCGCACCGCCCGCCACCGCATCCACGACGGCGCCGACGTGGTCGTCGAGGGTGACGCCGGAGCGGTCGGTCCGCACGGACCCGAGCCCGGGCAGAGTCAGGGCGTCGACCCTGTGCCCACGCGCCCGCAGGTCCTCCGCGACGCCCTCCCATGCCCATGCGCCGAGCCAGAATCCGGGAACAAGGACCACGTGTGCACCCACGACACCCATCCTCGGGGATGCGGGGGGCGGCGCGGGTCACCGACACGGTCGCCCGCAGGAACGACATTGTTCAACCGGGCGCAAACCCCGCGAAACTCCGCGCCCCTACGGTGGGCGCATGACCGGTGCGCACGGCGACCTCGCGGCCCTCGCCGCCGCGCTCGACGAGCTGCGGGACGGCCTCGTCGCCGCCGCGGACGCCGACGAGCGCTGGGCGCAGGCCCACCCCGAGCACCGCGCCGGCGCGGAGAACCTGGCGCACTACGTCGCCCTGCGCCGCCGGGACATCCGCGAGTTGCAGTCCGACCTCGCCGCGTGGGGGCTCTCGTCCCTGGGACGCGCCGAGGCTCACGTGCTGGCCTCCGTCGACGCGGTACGCCGGGCCGTGGGCAGCCTCGCCGACCTGCCCGAGATCGATGCCCGACCCTGTCCGGTCGATTTCGTCACCGGTGAGCGCCTGCTCGAACGCCACGCCACCGCACTGCTCGGTCCCGTCCACGGCGGCCGCCGGACCCGCATCATGGTGACGCTGCCGAGCGAGGCGGCCACCGACGCCGAACTCGTCGACCGCATCGTCGGCGCCGGCGCCGAACTCGTCCGGATCAACTGCGCGCACGACGAGCCGGACGCGTGGGCCGCCATGATCGACCACGTGCGCCGCGCCGAACGGGCCCACGGCCGGCACGTCACCGTCACGATGGACCTCGCCGGCCCGAAGCTGCGCACGGGTCCCGTCGCGCCCGGTCCCGCGGTCGTGCACGCCAAACCCGAACGGGACGCGCTCGGCCGCACCGTCGCACCCGTCCAGGTGCGCCTCACCCGCCCGGGCTGCCCGGCCGCCGCGGGCGAGGTCGTCGTCCCCGTCACCGACGAGTTGTGGCTGGCCCGGCGCCGGCCCGGCGACCGCATCGCCTTCCGCGACACCCGGGGCTCCAAGCGCATGTTGGTCGTCACCGGCACCGCCGCCGGGGACGTGCGCACCGAGCTGACCGACACCGCCTACCTCGTGCCCGGCACCCGGCTGACCGCGCGCGGCGACGCCACCGCCGTCGCGGCCCTCCCCGCGCGCGAACGCAGGCTCACCCTGCACGTCGGCGACGAGCTGATCCTGGATCCGGATCTCACACCCGCCGACCCCGACGCCTTCCCGCCCCGCATCGGCTGCACCCTGCCCCGGGTGTTCGAGGACACCCGGATCGGGCACCGGATCTTCTTCGACGACGGCCGGATCGGGGGGATCGTCGAGGAGGCCGCTCCGGAGCGGCTGCGGATCCGCATCACCGACGCGGACCTGCGTGGCTCCCGGCTGGGGACGGCCAAGGGCATCAATCTGCCCGACACCGAGCTGCGGCTGCCGGCGCTCACCGACGAGGACCTGGACCGGTTGCCGTTCGTGGTCGCGCACGCGGACGCGGTGAGCCTGTCCTTCGTGCGCAGCGCCGTCGACGTTGCGCGCCTGCAGGACCGGCTCGCCGAGCTGGGCGGCGCGCGGCTCGGGGTGATCCTCAAGGTGGAGACGGTGGCGGGGTTCGAGAGCCTGCCGTCCATCCTGTTCGCAGCCCTGCACTCGCCGCGGGTCGGGGTGATGATCGCGCGCGGCGACCTCGCCGTCGAGGCCGGTTACGGCCGGCTGGCCGAGGTGCAGGAGGAGATCCTGTGGGTGTGCGAGGCGGCGCACGTCCCGGTGATCTGGGCGACGCAGGTCCTCGACACTCTCGCCCGGACCGGCCGGCCGTCGCGCGCGGAGATCACCGACGCCGCGGCGTCCGGCCGGGCCGAGTGCGTGATGCTCAACAAGGGCCCGTACGTCGACCACGCGGTGCGATTTCTCGGCGACGTGCTGGGCCGGATGGCCGACCATCAGCGCAAGAAGGACTCGCTGCTGCGGCGCCTGCGGGCCTGGGAGGAACCGGGCGTGCCGCTGCGCTGAGACCGGCCCGGCCGAGGCCGGGTCAGAAGACCGGGCCGGTGTACTTCTCGCCCGGGCCCTTGCCCGGCTCGTCCGGGTAGGCCGACGCCTCCCGGAAGGCCCGCTGCAGCGCCTGCAGCCCCTCGCGCAGCGGCCCGGCGTGCGGACCGAGGTACTCCACGGACGCGGTGACCAGCCCGGCGAGGGCGGTGATCACCCGGCGTGCCTCGTCCAGGTCGCGGTGGGTGCCGGCCTCGGGATCCTCGTCGGCCAGGCCGAGCTTCTCGGCGGCGGAACTCATGAGCATCACGGCGGCGCGGCTGATCACCTCGACGGCCGGGATCTCGCCCAGGTGCCGGACGTCACCGGTCACGGTCGGATCGGGGGTGTCGGTCATGGGTCCACGATCCCACCCGCGTCTCGCTGCCACGGGGGCGGGTCGGGCCGCGGCCGGCGATTCGATCGACGGCCCGAAGTTTGCTAGGCTGTGAATCACGACCGTCCGCGTGCTCTGCGCGTGGGCAGCAAAGTGGAGTCCGACTCCCACCTCTGTGCGGCACATGACCTGGTCATGACCTTCGCTCAGTGGTCCGGTCCGCCGCCCACCGGGATATCCGGGGAGCGTGCGCCCCGAGTGATCGGGGGACGAGAGCGCACGACCTTCGTGTCGTGGGGTCCGTCGGGCCGGTCGGTATTCGGACCCCGCCCGGTGCGCAAGCACCGTCGGCGGGGTTTTTCGTCGGAAGTCGGCCCCATGTGCTGCGGCGCGGTCACCCGGACCGCACCGCTCTACCTAGGAGGCCCCATCAGCGCTGAGACCCGCATCAACGAACGCATCCGAGTTCCCGAGGTCCGACTCGTCGGACCGGGTGGGGAACAGGTCGGAATCGTGCGTGTTGAAGATGCACTCCGCCTGGCATTCGAAGCCGATCTCGATCTGGTCGAGGTGGCCCCTGACGCCCGTCCGCCGGTCTGCAAGATCATGGACTACGGCAAGTTCAAGTACGAGGCTGCCCAGAAGGCGCGCGAGTCGCGCAAGAACCAGCAGCTGACCGTGATCAAGGAGCAGAAGCTCCGGCCGAAGATCGACGACCACGACTACGAGACCAAGAAGCGCAACGTGGTGCGCTTCCTCGAGGCCGGGTCGAAGGTCAAGGTGACGATCATGTTCCGCGGCCGCGAGCAGTCCCGCCCCGAGCTCGGGTTCCGGCTGCTGCAGCGCCTCGGCGCCGACGTCGCCGATCTCGGCTTCATCGAGACCGCCCCCAAGCAGGACGGTCGGAACATGACCATGGTCCTGGCCCCGCACAAGGGCGCCAAGACCCGCGCCAAGGCGCAGGAGACCGCTCAGGCCTCCGTCGCCAGGCCGGCTCCTGCCGCGGACAAGCCCGCGGCAGGCGACGGCACCGCGTAGCTCCGCCGGTCGACCGGGCTCACCGCCCGGCCGGCCGCTGCGCGCAAGCCGGACGAACACGAGTAAATCCCCGACGAACTGAGGACCCCATGCCCAAGTCGAAGACCCACAGCGGCACCGCGAAGCGATTCAAGGTGTCCGGCAGCGGAAAGATCCTGCGCCAGAAGGCCGGCCGCCGCCACCTGCTCGAGCACAAGTCCTCCCGGGTGACGCGTCGCCTCGACGGCAAGGCCGCCGTGTCCGACGTCGACGCCCCGCGCGTCAAGCGCATGCTCGGCATCTGAGCTTCTTTCCCCGACCGACCCCCGGGGGCGATCGACTGCCCCCCGAGATTGACAGGACATATCAGTGGCACGCGTGAAGAGGGCCGTCAACGCCCAGAAGAAGCGCCGTTCGATTCTCGAGGCTTCCAAGGGCTACCGCGGGCAGCGCTCGCGTCTGTACCGCAAGGCCAAGGAACAGCAGCTCCACTCGCTGACCTACGCCTACCGCGACCGTCGCGCGCGCAAGGGTGACTTCCGCAAGCTGTGGATCAGCCGCATCAACGCCGCGGCCCGCGCCAACGACATCACCTACAACCGCTTCATCCAGGGCCTGAAGGCCGCGGGTGTCGAGGTGGACCGCAAGATCCTCGCCGAGCTCGCCGTCTCCGACGCCGAGGCGTTCGCCGGCCTGGTCGCCGTGGCCAAGGCCGCGCTGCCCGCCGACGTCAACGCGCCGGCCGACGCCGCCTGAGCGCAGCGCCGAACGCCGAGACGACGCTGAACGACCGACCAGCACAGGAACGACCCGTGGACCCGCTCACCGAGCGCACCCCACGGGTCGTTTCTGCTGTCAAACTCCTGCGCACTTCGGACCGCCGCAAGGCCGGCCGCTTCCTCGCCGAGGGCGAGAACTCCGTCGGCGAGGCCCTCGCGACCGCCGTCGTACACGAGGTGTTCGTCACCGAGGCCGCCGCCGCCCGCTATCACGATCTGCTCGACGCCGCCCGGCGCCGACGGGTGCCGGTCTCCACCGTCACCGAGCGCGCTTCCGCCCGGCTGTCGGACACCGTCACCCCGCCGGGCATCGTCGCCGTGTGCGATCTGCTCGACGTGCCGCTCGCCCGGGCCCTGACCCCGGCGCCGCGGCTGCTCGCCGTGCCCGTCGAGATCGCCGAGCCCGGAAACGCCGGCACCGTCATCCGCGTGGCCGACGCCGTCGGCGCCGACGCGGTGGTCCTCGCCGGCGACAGCGTCGACCCGCACAACGGCAAGTGCGTCCGCGCCTCCGCGGGCAGCGTGTTCCACCTCCCGGTCGCCCGGGAACGCGACACCGGCACCGTCCTCGCCGCGCTCGCCGCCGCCGGACTCCAGGTGCTCGCCACCGCCGCCGACGGCGAGGTCGATCTCGACGAGGCCGACGAGCTGCTCGCCGCCCCCACGGCGTGGCTGTTCGGCAACGAGGCGCACGGCCTCGACCCGGCGGTCGCGGCGCGGGCCGACCACCGGGTGCGCATCCCCATCCGCGGCCGCGCCGAATCGTTGAACCTTGCTACCGCCGCGTCGATCTGCCTGTACGCAAGCGCCCGCGTGCAGCATCGCGCCGACAGGGCCGTGCCCTAGCGCGGCCCGGCCATCGCCTAGGATTCGGGTGCTGCGCTGGCGCGATCCGTTCGACGCCGAACGTGGCACCACACCCACCGTTCGCCCGAAGAAGGAGTTGCACCGGTCGTGGCCAAGAATGAGGGCGGCACCCCGCCGGCAGTCGATCCGAGCGCCCTGAGCGAGGAGTCGCTCGCCGCGTCCACGCAGGCCGCGCTGGCCGCGTTCGCCGCCGCCACCGACCTCGACGCGCTCGCGCAGGCCAAGATCGACCACCTCGGCGACAAGGCCCCCGTCTCCCTCGCCAAGCGCGCCCTGGGCGGCCTGCCCGGCAACCAGCGCGCCGACGCCGGCAAGCAGGTCAACGCCGCCCGCGGCGCGGTCACCGCGGCCTTCGACGAACGCCGCACCGAGCTCCTCGCCGAGCGCGACGCCGCGGTCCTTGTCGCCGAGGCCATCGACGTCACCCTGCCCGCAAACCGCCGGCCTACCGGCGCGCGGCACCCGATCACGATCATCTCCGACCAGATCGCCGACGTGTTCGTCGGCATGGGCTGGGAGGTGGCCGAGGGCCCGGAGGTCGAAACCGAGCACTTCAACTTCGACGCGCTGAACTTCCTGCCGGACCATCCCGCCCGCACGATGCAGGACACCTTCCACGTCGCGCCGGAGAGCTCACGGCAGGTGCTGCGCACCCACACCTCGCCGGTGCAGGTGCGCACCATGCTGCACCGCGACATCCCGATCTACGTGGTGTGCCCCGGCCGCACCTTCCGCACCGACGAACTCGACGCCACCCACACCCCGGTGTTCTCGCAGATCGAGGGCCTGGCGGTGGACAAGGGCCTGACCATGGCCCACCTGCGCGGCACCCTGGACGCGTTCGCCCGCGCCCTGTTCGGGCCCGAGACCCGCACCCGGATGCGCCCCAACTACTTCCCGTTCACCGAGCCGTCCGCCGAGGTGGACGTGTGGTTCCCGAACAAGAAGGGCGGTGCCGGCTGGGTCGAATGGGGCGGCTGCGGCATGGTCAACCCCAACGTGCTGCGCGCGAGCGGCATCGACCCCGACCAGTACACCGGCTTCGCATTCGGGATGGGCCTCGAACGGACCCTGCAGTTCCGCAACGGCATCTCCGACATGCGCGACATCGTCGAGGGTGACGTCCGATTCACCCTGCCCTTCGGCGTGCAGGGCTGACGCCCCCGACCCGAGATCCGACCACCGAACCGACCGAAAGAGCTGAGCACAAGTGCGAGTAGCGCAGTCCTGGCTGACCGAGATCCTGCAGCGGGCCACCCCCGAGTGGAACGTCACTGCCGAGGAACTCGACGCGGGATTCGTCCGGGTCGGACTCGAGGTGGAGGAGGTCGACATCCTCGAGCGCCTCGACGGCCCCCTCGTCGTCGGCCGTGTTCTCGAGATCACCGAGCTCACCGAGTTCAAGAAGCCCATCCGCTTCTGCCAGGTCGAGGTGGGCGAGGACGCCCCGCGCGGCATCGTGTGCGGCGCCCGCAACTTCACCGAGGGTGACCTCGTGGTCGTGGCGCTGCCCGGCGCGGTGCTGCCCGGCGGCTTCGCCATCGCCTCCCGCAAGACCTACGGCAGGGTCTCCGACGGGATGATCTGCTCCGTCGCCGAACTCGGCATCGGCAAGGACCACTCCGGCATCCTCGTCCTCGAGGAGGGCACCGCCGACCCGGGTACCGACGCCAACGACCTGCTCGGCCTCGGCGACACCGTCATCGAGCTGAACATCACCCCCGACCGCGGCTACTGCTTCTCGCTGCGGGGCCTGACCCGCGAACTCGCGTGCGGCTTCGACCTCGAGTTCGCCGACCCTGCGCACGTCGTGCCCAATCCGGCCGACGGCGGCCAGACCTACCCGATCCGGCTCGAGCCGGAGACCGGCGCCACCCGCTTCGCCGCCCGCAAGGTCAGCGGCATCGACCCCAAGGCCGTGTCCCCGTGGTGGCTGCAGCGGCGGCTGCTGCTGTCCGGCATCCGCCCGATCTCCCCGGCCGTCGACGTGACCAACTACGTGCTGCTCGAGCTCGGCCAGCCGCTGCACGCCTTCGACGCCGCCACCCTCCAGGGTGAGCTCGTCGTGCGGCGCGCGAAGGCGGGGGAGAAACTGACCACCCTCGACGGCATCGAACGCGACCTCGACCCCGAGGACGTCGTCATCACCGACGACTCCGGCGTGATCTCCCTGGCCGGGATCATGGGGGGCGTCGCCACCGAGGTGAGCGGCACGACCACCGAGGTCCTCCTCGAGGCCGCCACCTGGGATCCGCTGGCCGTGTTCCGGAGCGCGCGGCGCCACAAGCTGGTCAGCGAGGCGGGCAAGCGGTTCGAGCGCAACGTCGACCCCGAAGTGGCGCTGCCGGCGCTGGACCGGGCCGCGTCGCTGCTCGTGGAGATCGCCGGTGGCCGCGTCGAGCCGGTCCTGACCGACATCTCCGTCCCCGTCGAGCCGGTCTCGATCCGCATGGACATCGACCTGCCCGACCGCACGGCCGGGGTCACCTACCCGACCGGCACCGCCGCCCGCCGGCTCACCCAGATCGGATGTGGCGTCGAGGTCGGCGTCGGCCCGGACGGGCACGGCCAGCTCGTGGTCACGCCGCCCACGTGGCGACCCGACCTGCGCCAGCCGGCCGACCTGGTGGAGGAGGTGCTGCGGCTCGAGGGGCTCGAGCAGATCCCGTCCGTGCTTCCCTCCGCCCCCGCCGGCCGCGGACTGACCCCGAGCCAGAAACGGCGCCGCGCCGTGGGCCGCGCCCTGGCCGCCGACGGCCACGTCGAGGTGCTCGCCCCCGTCTTCCTGCCGGCGCACGTGTTCGACACGTGGGGGCTCGACGCCGACGACCCTCGCCGCACCACCACCACCGTTCTCAACCCGCTCGAGGCCGACCGCCCCGAGCTGGCGACGACGCTGCTGCCCGGCCTGCTCGAGGTGCTCGCCCGCAACGTCTCCCGAGGTCAGCGCGACCTGTCGCTCTATGCGATCGCGCAGGTCGTCCTGCCCGGACCGGACACCCGGCCGGTACCGCCGCTGCCGGTGGACCGTCGCCCCACCGACGAGCAGATCGCGCTGCTCGAGGGGTCGCTGCCCGCGCAGCCCGTCCACGTCGGGGCGGTGCTGTGCGGCCTGCGGGAGCCCGCCGGGCCGTGGGGCCCGGGGCGGCCCGCGGACGCGACCGACGCGTTCGCCGCGGCGGAGACCGTCGCGGCAGCCGCCGGGGTGCGGCTGCAGCGTCGCGCGGCGCAGTACCTGCCCTGGCATCCGGGCCGCTGCGCGGAGCTGCTTGTCGACGGTGTCGTCGTCGGCCACGCCGGCGAGCTGCACCCCGCGGTGCTCGAGCGCGGCGGCCTGCCCGCCCGCACGTGCGCCTTCGAACTCGAACTCGACGCGCTGCCGATCGTGGAGTCGCTGCCGGCGCCCGAGGTCTCCCCGTTCCCCGCCGTCCTGCAGGACGTCGCCGTCGTCGTGGCCAGGGAGGTCCCGGCCGCCGACGTCGAGGGAGCGCTGCGCGCGGGCGGCGGCGAACTGCTCGAGGACATTCGCCTGTTCGACGTGTTCGAGGGGGCGCAGGTCGGGGAGGGCCGCAAGTCGCTCGCCTTCGCGCTGCGGTTCCGGGCGGCAGACCGCACGCTCACGGAGGACGAGGCCAGCGCCGCCCGCGCCGCCGCCGTCGCGTCGGCGTCCGCCGCCGTCGGTGCCGAACTGCGGCACTGATCCGCGCTTGCGGACGTAGCCTGGGAGCATGACCACGGATCCGTCATCGCCCGACCCCGACGCTCCGGACACTCCCGTGCCCGACGTCACGCCGGCCGAGCCCGGTTCTCCGTCCGTCCCGGACGTGACACCGGCGGAACCGGGCTCGCCGTCGGTGCCGGACGTCCCGCCGTCCCCGGCCGGGCCGGACGTGACCCCCGCCGAGGGGGAGTCCTCCGGTTACACCTCGGCCGGAGTGCCCACGTTCGACTCGGTCCGGGAGAAGATCGAACGCCGCGCAGGCACTGCGATCGGTGCGGAGGAACTCGCCCGCGAGAGCGCGGCGGGGCGCACGCTCGAGGAGCAGTTCGACGAGCGCCGACGCGCCGCCGCCGACAAGCTGACCGAGATCCGCCGCTCCCTGGCCGAGGGTTGACCCGGTCCGGTCCGACCCACCCGTATGAATGAAGTTGCATGATGATGCATAATCAATCGTATGGGTAACTCACCGGAATTCACGGCGACCGCACAGTCACCGATTCGGGTCGCCGTCGCAGGGGCCAGCGGGTACGCGGGCGGCGAGATCCTGCGCCTGCTTCTCGGTCATCCCGCCTACCAGGACGGCCGGCTCGTCGTCGGCGCGCTCACCGCCGGCGGCAACGCCGGCGCGACGCTCCGCGAGTTCCATCCCCACCTGCTCCCGCTGGCCGACCGCATCCTCGGCGCCACCGATCTCGACACCCTGACCGGCCACGACGTCGTGTTCCTCGGTCTGCCCCACGGCCACTCCGCCGTCATCGCCGAGCAACTGCCCGACACCACCGTCGTCATCGACTGCGGCGCCGACTTCCGTCTGTCCGAGCCGGCCGACTGGCAGCGCTGGTACGGCGGCGACCACGCAGGAACCTGGCCCTACGGCATGCCCGAGCTGCCCGGCAAGCGCGAGCACCTGATCGGCGCCACCCGCATCGCGGTCCCCGGGTGCTATCCCACATCGGCCACCCTCGCCTTGGCCCCCGCCGTCGCGGCCGGCATCGTCGAGCCGAGGGTCCAGGTCGTCGCCGTGTCCGGCACCTCCGGCGCCGGCAAGTCCCCCAGGGTCGACCTCCTCGGCTCCGAGGTGATGGGCTCGGTCCGGGCCTACGGCGTCGGCGGAGCACACCGGCACACGCCCGAGATCAAGCAGAACCTCGCAGCCCTGACCGACGCCGCCGTCACCGTCTCCTTCACCCCCGTGCTGGCGCCGATGCCCCGCGGCATCCTCGCCACCTGCACAGCCCCCACCACGGCCACCGCCGACGAGGCCCGGGCCGTGTACGAGAAGGCCTACGCCGACGAGCCGTTCGTCCAGGTGCTGCCCGCAGGGGTGCTGCCCACCACCGGTGCGGTGCTCGGCTCCAACGCCGTGCAGCTCGCCGTCACCGTCGACCCCGACGCCGGCGTCCTCGTCGCCATCGCCGCGCTCGACAACCTGACCAAGGGCACCGCCGGCGCGGCGGTGCAGTCCATGAACCTGGCACTCGGCCTGCCCGAGACCGCCGGCCTGTCCACCGTGGGAGTCGCCCCGTGAGCATCGACAGACACTCCACCGACGAGCACCTCTACGCCGACGCCGTCGACATCGCCGGCGGACGCCTGATCCGCACCCAGGGCGTCACGTCGCCCGCCGGGTTCCGCGCCGCGGGCATCCCCGCCGGCATCAAAGCCTCCGGCAACCCGGACCTCGCGCTGGTCTTCAACGAGGGCCCGGAGCTGACCGCCGCCGGCGTGTTCACCACCAACAAGATCAAGGCCGCACCCGTGCTGTGGTCGCAGCAGGTCCTCACCTCCGGGGCCCTGCGCGCGGTGATCCTGAACAGCGGCGGTGCCAACGCCTGCACCGGCCCCGGCGGTTTCCAGGACACCCACGCCACCGCGGAGAAGGTCGCCGAAACCCTCAGCAACTGGGGCACCGAGACCGGTGCGGGCGAAATCGCCGTGTGCTCCACCGGACTCATCGGCGACCGGCTGCCCATGGGCAAGGTCCTCGCCGGCGTGGAGGAGATCGTCCACGAACTCGCCGGCGGCATCTCCGGCGGCACCGACGCCGCCTACGCCATCATGACCACCGACACGGTGCCCAAGCAGGCGGCCCTGCACCACGCCGACAAGTGGAACGTCGGCGGCATGGCCAAGGGTGCCGGGATGCTCGCCCCCGCCCTGGCCACCATGCTGTGCGTCGTCACCACCGATGCCGTCGCCACCGCCGAGCAACTCGACCGCGCCCTCCGTGCCGCCACCCGGCTGACGTTCGACCGCCTCGACGTCGACGGCTCCACCTCCACCAACGACACCGTGCTGCTGCTCGCGTCCGGTGCCAGCGGCATCACTCCCACCCAGGAGCAGCTCGACGCCGCCGTCCTCGCCGTGTGCGACGACCTCGCCGGGCAGATGATGGCCGACGCCGAGGGCGTCACCAAGCGGGTCACCGTCACCGTCCGCGGTGCCGCAACCGAACAGGACGCCCTCGTCGGCGCGCGCACCGTCGCGCGCGACAACCTCGTCAAGACCGCCCTGTTCGGTTCCGACCCCAACTGGGGGCGCGTCCTCGCCGCGATCGGCATCGCCCCGATCGACCTCGACCCGAACCGCATCTCCGTCACCTTCAACGGCTCCCCGGTGTGCATCGACGGTGTCGGCGCCCCGGGTGCCCGCGAGGTCGACCTCTCCGGCCCCGACATCGCCCTCGACATCGACCTCGGCGTCGGCGACGCCGAGGTGACCATCCGCACCACCGACCTCTCCCACGGATACGTCGAAGAGAACTCGGCCTACTCGTCATGACCGGAACCGAGACGACCACCGATCCCATCGCGCAGCTCACCGCCCACCAGAAGGCGTACGTCCTCGCCGAGGCCCTGCCGTGGTTGCAGAAGTTTCGCGACAAGATCGTCGTGGTCAAGTACGGCGGCAACGCCATGATCGACGACGACCTCAAGCGCGCCTTCGCCGCCGACATGGCGTTCCTGCGCACCGTCGGCGTCCATCCCGTCGTCGTCCACGGCGGCGGACCGCAGATCAACGCCATGCTGAAGCGACTGGGCATGGCAGGGGAGTTCCGCGGTGGTTTCCGCGTCACCACCCCCGAGGTGATGGACGTCGTCCGCATGGTGCTGTTCGGCCAGGTCGGCCGCGAACTCGTCGGCCTGATCAACGCCCACGGCCCGTACGCCGTCGGCATCTCCGGCGAGGACGCCCACCTCTTCACCGCCACCCGCCGCACGGTCGTCGTCGACGGCGAGGACACCGACATCGGTCTCGTCGGCGACGTCACCTCCGTGGACCCCGCCGCCGTCCACGACCTCATCGCGGCCGGTCGCATCCCCGTCGTCTCCACCATTGCCCCCGATGCCGACGGCGTGGTCCACAACATCAACGCCGACACCGCCGCCGCCGCACTCGCCGAGGCGCTCGGCGCGGAGAAGCTCGTCGTCCTCACCGACGTCGAGGGCCTCTACACCGACTGGCCCGACCGCAGTTCCCTCGCCACCAGCATCGACGCCGACGCCCTCGCCGATCTGCTGCCGTCCCTCGACGCCGGCATGGTCCCGAAGATGGAGGCCTGCCTGCGAGCCGTCCGCGGTGGCGTGCCCACCGCCCACGTCATCGACGGACGCCAGCCGCACTCGGTGCTGCTCGAACTCCTCACCGAGGAAGGCATCGGCACGATGGTCACTCCCACCCACCCCCGGACGACCGAGCCCACCCAGGAAGGCACCTCATGACCGGCACCTCCGAACTCCAGCAGCGCTGGGCCGGGTCGCTGATGAACAACTACGGCGTCCCCAAGGTCGCCCTCGTCGCCGGCGACGGTGCCGTCGTCACCGACGCCGACGGCAAGCAGTACCTCGACCTGCTCGGTGGCATCGCCGTCAACGCGCTCGGTCACCGCCATCCCGCCATCCGCGAGGCCGTCACCGCGCAACTCGACACGCTCGGCCACGTGTCCAACCTCTACGCCAGCGGACCCGTCGTCGAACTCGCCGAACGCCTCCTCGCGCACTTCGGGCACCCCGGCCGGGCGTTCTTCTGCAACTCCGGCACCGAAGCCAACGAAGCCGCATTCAAGCTCGCCCGGCTCACCGGACGCCCCAAGATCATCGCCGCCGAGAAGGCCTTCCACGGCCGCACCATGGGCGCCCTGGCACTCACGGGCCAGCCCGACAAGCGCGCCCCGTTCGAACCCATGCCCCCCGGCGTCGAATTCGTCCCCTACGGCGACGCGGACGCCCTCGACGCCGCCGTCGACGAGAACACCGCCGCCGTGTTCCTCGAACCGATCATGGGAGAATCCGGCGTCGTCGTGCCCCCCGAGGGCTACCTCGCCCACGCCCGCCGCATCACCGCCGAACGCGGGGCGCTGCTCGTCCTCGACGAGGTGCAGACCGGCATCGCCCGCACCGGCACGTTCTTCGCCCACCAGGCCGTCGGCATCGTGCCCGACGTGATGACCCTCGCCAAGGGGCTCGGCGGTGGCCTGCCCATCGGCGCCGTCGTCGCCACCGGACCGGCCGCCGAGTTCTTCCAGCCCGGCAAGCACGGCACCACCTTCGGCGGCAACCCGGTGTGCGCCGCCGCCGCGCTCGCCGTCCTGCGCACCATCGACGAGCAGGACCTGCTCGCCCACGTCGACGCCGTCGGCAAGTCCATCGCCACCGGCATCGAAGCGCTCGGACACCCCCTCGTCGACCACGTCCGAGGCGCCGGCCTGCTGCTCGGCATCGTCCTCACCGACACCAAGGCACCCGCCGTCGAAGCGGCCGCCCGGGACGTCGGCTATCTCGTCAACGCCGCCGCCCCCGACGTCATCCGTCTCGCGCCGCCGCTGATCCTCACCCAGGAACAGGCCGACGGATTCGTCGCGACGCTGCCCTGCGTGCTCGACGCCGCCCAGCAGGAAGGAAACTAGACCCATGGTGAAGCACTTCCTCAAGGACGACGACCTCACGCCCGCGCAGCAGACCGAGGTCCTCGACCTCGCCGCGGCCCTGAAGAAGGCGCCGTTCTCGGCCCGTCCCCTCGAGGGCCCGCGCGGCGTCGGCGTCATCTTCGAGAAGAACTCGACCCGCACCCGCTTCTCCTTCGAGATGGGTGTCGCCCAGCTCGGCGGCCACGCCGTCGTCGTCGACGGCCGCACCACCCAGCTCGGACGCGAGGAAACCCTGCAGGACACCGGCCGCGTCCTGTCCCGCTACGTCGACGCCGTCGTCTGGCGCACCTTCGGCCAGGACCGGCTCCAGGCGATGGCCGAAGGC
The DNA here is from genome assembly GCF_011058195.1 of Rhodococcus sp. 14C212. Taxonomy (NCBI): domain Bacteria; kingdom Bacillati; phylum Actinomycetota; class Actinomycetes; order Mycobacteriales; family Nocardiaceae; genus Rhodococcus; species Rhodococcus sp. 14C212. The sequence continues at coordinate 36,234 of NZ_JAALEH010000044.1, forward strand.
GCCACCGTGCCCCTCGTCAACGCCCTCTCCGACGAGTACCACCCCTGCCAGGTCCTCGCGGACCTGCTCACCCTCCGCGAGCACAAGGGTGAGCTGCGGGGGCTGAAGCTGACCTACCTCGGCGACGGCGCCAACAACATGGCGCACTCGCTGCTGCTCGGCGGCGTCACCGCCGGCATCGACGTCACGATCGCCGCCCCCGGCGGTTTCGTCCCGAACCCCGCCGTCGTGGACGCGGCCCGCGCCCGCGCCGCCGAAACCGGGGCGCGGATCACCCTCACCGAGGACCCGCGCGTCGCCGTCGCCGGCGCCGACGCCCTCGTCACCGACACCTGGACCTCCATGGGTCAGGAGAACGACGGACTCGACCGCGTCGGTCCCTTCCGCCCGTACCAGGTCAACGCCGAGCTGCTCGCGCTCGCCGACCCGAACGCCGTCGTGCTGCACTGCCTGCCCGCCCACCGCGGCGACGAGGTCACCGACGAGGTTCTGGACGGACCGCAGTCGGTGGTGTGGGACGAGGCCGAGAACCGCCTCCACGCCCAGAAGGCGCTGCTCGTGTGGCTGCTCGAGCAGCGCGAACGGTAACCGTGAGCAGCGTGGCCGAACCGTCGAGCGGCACCGGACCGGCCGGCGCCGCCGCGGCCCCGACCCGCGCGGCCCGGCAGGCCCGGATCACCGCGCTCGTCGCCACCCACGCGATCCGCAGCCAGCCGGAACTCGCCGCGCTGCTGGCCGCCGAAGGCATCGAGGTGTCCAACGCCACCCTCTCCCGCGACCTCGAGGAGCTCGGTGCGGTCAAGCTCCGCGGCGCCGACGGCGGGCCCGGAGTGTACGTCGTCCCCGAGGACGGGAGCCCCGTCCGCGGCGTGTCCGGAGGCACCGACCGGCTCTCCCGCCTCCTCGGCGAACTGCTGGTCTCCACCGACTCGAGCGGCAACATCGCCGTGCTCCGCACCCCACCCGGAGCAGCGCACTATCTGGCCAGCGCACTCGATCGGGCATCATTACCCGAAGTGGTCGGCACCATCGCCGGCGACGACACCATCGCGGTGATCGCGCGCGAGCCCCTCAGCGGAGCCGACCTCGCCGCGAAGATCGAATCCCTGGCCTGATCCGATCGCGCACCGAGCACCGATAGACGCAAGTTCAATCAAGAAGGAGCACAAACACAATGGCCGATCGCGTCGTACTCGCCTACTCGGGCGGGCTGGACACCTCCGTCGCCATCAGCTGGATCGGCAAGGAGACCGGCAAGGAGGTCGTCGCCGTCGCCATCGATCTCGGCCAGGGCGGCGAGGACATGGAGGTCGTGCGCCAGCGCGCCCTCGACTGCGGCGCGGTCGAATCCGTCGTCGTCGACGCCAAGGACGAGTTCGCGGAGGAGTACTGCCTGCCGACCGTCCAGGCCAACGCCCTCTACATGGACCGATACCCGCTGGTCTCCGCGATCAGCCGCCCCCTGATCGTCAAGCACATCGTCAAGGCTGCCCGCGATCACGGCGGCACCGTCGTCTCGCACGGCTGCACCGGTAAGGGCAACGACCAGGTCCGCTTCGAGGTCGGCTTCGGCGCCCTCGCCCCCGACCTCGAGGTCATCGCCCCCGTCCGCGACTACGCCTGGACCCGCGAGAAGGCCATCGCCTTCGCCGGCGAGCACAACCTGCCGATCAACGTCACCAAGAAGTCCCCGTTCTCGATCGACCAGAACGTGTGGGGCCGTGCCGTCGAGACCGGCTTCCTCGAGGACCTGTGGAACGCCCCCACCAAGGACGTCTACGACTACACCGAGGACCCCAGCCTCAACTGGCAGGCCCCCGACGAGCTGATCATCACCTTCGAGAAGGGCGTGCCCACCGCGATCGACGGCCGACCGGTCACCGTGCTCGAGGCCATCCAGGAACTGAACCGCCGCGCCGGCGCCCAGGGCGTCGGCCGCCTCGACATGGTCGAGGACCGGCTCGTCGGAATCAAGAGCCGCGAGATCTACGAGGCCCCCGGCGCGCTCACCCTCATCCACGCCCACCAGGAGCTCGAGCACGTCACCCTCGAACGCGAACTCGGCCGGTACAAGCGCCGCGTGGAGGAGCGCTGGAGCGAGCTGGTCTACGACGGCCTCTGGTACTCGCCGCTGAAGTACGCGCTCGACGCGTTCGTCCAGAACACCCAGGAGCACGTCTCCGGCGACATCCGGCTCGTCCTGCACGGCGGCCACATCGCCGTCAACGGCCGCCGCAGCGCCGAATCGCTGTACGACTTCAACCTCGCCACCTACGACGAGGGCGACAGCTTCGACCAGTCCAATGCCAAGGGCTTCGTCCAGATCCACGGCCTGTCCTCCAAGGTCGCCGCCAAGCGGGACCTGGGCCTGTAGTCATGGCCGCCCACGACGCCGAAGGCATCCGGAGCCACGATGGCGAAGGCATCCAGAGTCACGGCACCAACGAGGGCGCCCTGTGGGGCGGCCGGTTCGCATCCGGACCGGCCGCCGCCATGGCGGCACTGAGCAAGTCCACCCACTTCGACTGGGCGCTCGCCCCCTACGACGTCCGCGCCTCCAAGGCGCACGCGCGCGTGCTGCACAAGGCCGGCCTGCTCAGCGAGGCCGACCTCGCCACCATGCTCGACGGTCTCGACCGGCTCGGCGCCGACGTCGCCTCCGGCGCGTTCGTCCCGGCCGAGTCCGACGAGGACGTCCACGGCGCCCTCGAACGCGGGCTCATCGAGCGGGTCGGCCCCGACGTCGGCGGCCGGCTGCGAGCCGGCCGCTCCCGCAACGATCAGGTCGCCACCCTGTTCCGGATGTGGCTGCGCGACGCGGCGCGACGTATCGCCGACGGTGTCCTCGCCGTCGTCGACGCCCTCGCCGATCAGGCCGCCGCCCATCCCGCCGCGGTGATGCCGGGCAAGACCCACCTGCAGGCAGCACAGCCGGTGCTGCTCGCGCACCACCTGCTCGCGCACGCCCACCCGCTGCTGCGCGACGTGCAGCGGCTGCGGGACTTCGACGCGCGTGCGGCGGTGTCCCCGTACGGCTCGGGAGCACTCGCCGGCTCCTCCCTCGGCCTCGACCCCGACGCGATCGCTGCAGAGCTGAACTTCGACTCCGCCGCCGAGAACTCGATCGATGCCACTTCGGCACGCGACTTCGCCGCCGAGGCCGCGTTCGTGTTCGCGATGATCGCGGTCGACCTCTCCCGCATGGCGGAGGAGGTCATCCTCTGGAGCACCCCGGAGTTCGGCTACATCACCCTCGCCGACGAGTGGTCCACCGGATCGTCGATCATGCCGCAGAAGAAGAACCCGGACGTCTCGGAACTGACCCGGGGCAAGGCAGGTCGCCTCATCGGCAACCTCACCGGCCTGCTCGCCACCCTCAAGGCCCAGCCGCTGGCGTACAACCGGGACCTGCAGGAGGACAAGGAGCCGGTGTTCGACTCGGTCCTGCAGCTCGAGCTGCTCCTGCCGGCGATCACCGGTCTCGTGTCCACCCTGACGTTCCACACCGATCGCATGGCCCAGCTGGCACCCGCCGGTTTCACCCTCGCCACCGACATCGCCGAGTGGATGGTGCGCCAGGGTGTCCCGTTCCGCGTCGCCCACGAGGCGGCCGGGGCGTGCGTGCGGGCGGCGGAGGCGCGCGGCGTCGGCCTCGAGGAACTCACCGACGACGAGTTGACGGCGGTCGACCCCGCGCTGACGCCGCAGGTCCGCGAAGTGCTCACCGTGGAGGGATCCATCGCTTCCCGCAACGCCCGCGGCGGCACCGCGGGCGTCCGGGTAGGTGAACAGCTCGACGGAGTTCGTGCCGCCGCTCGCGCGCTGCGGGACTGGGTGCGCAGCTGACCGGCCCGCTCGGTGAACAGGGCCATCGCCTCGACGTAATGTGGCAGGCTGTCATTCCTGACAGGGTGGACACACGCAGAACTCGGCGGATGGGAAGAGGTTCGTGGCACTGGGCGGTGGATCGGTGATGGGGCCCCTGCGGCGCGTGGTGGCGACCGCGCAGAACGGCCTCGAGGTGGTCCGTCACGGCGGTCTGGAAACGGGGGCGACACCGTCGCCGTTCCAGATCGTCGAGCGGACCGGCATGTACAGGCTGCGGCACTACTACCCGGAATCCGACGCCGCCGAGAATGCTGCTCCGGTGGTGATGGTCCCCCCGATGATGATGTCGGCGGACGTGTACGACGTCACCCGCGAGACCGGAGCCGTCGGCATCCTGCACTCGATGGGTCTCGACCCCTGGGTGGTCGACTTCGGCTCCCCGGACCGGGAAGAAGGCGGGTGGGACCGCACCCTCACCGACCACATCATCGCCCTCGACGAGATCGTCGATCACGTGCACGAGTACACCGGCCGTGACATTCACCTGGCCGGGTACTCGCAGGGCGGCATGTTCTGCTATCAGGCCGCGGCCTACCGCCGCAGTCGGCACGTCGCCAGCCTGATCACCTTCGGCAGCCCCGTGGACACCCTGGCCGCCCTGCCTTTCGGGATACCCGAGGGCGTCGCCGTCCGGGCCGCAGACTTCCTTGCCGACCACGTCTTCAACCGGCTCGCCATCACCGGGTGGATGGCCAAGACCGGCTTCCAGTTCCTCGACCCCGTCAAGACCGTGCGCTCGCGCATCGAGTTCCTCATGCAGCTGCACGACCGGGAAGCCCTCCTGCCGCGCGAACCCCAGCGCCGCTTCCTCGACACGGAGGGGTGGGTGGCCTGGTCCGGTCCTGCAGTGGCCGAGTTGCTTCGCCAGTTCATCGTGCACAACCGCATGGTCAGCGGCGGCTTCGTCATCAACGACCGAGCCGTGAGCCTGGCCGAGATCACTTGCCCCATCCTCGCGTTCGTCGGCGAGGTGGACGACATCGGGCAGCCCCTCGCGGTGCGCGGCATACGCAAGGCCGCCCCCCGAGCTCAGGTGTTCGAATACTCCTTGCGCGCAGGCCATTTCGGACTCGTGGTGGGTGGCACCGCGGCGCGGCAGACCTGGCCCGCCGTCGGCGAATGGGTGCAGTGGCGGGAAGGGCACGGCGACCGGCCGGTCGGCGTCGGCCGGATGGCAATTCCCGAGCTGCACGCAGAAGGAGAGACCGGGGTCTCCGTCGCGACCCGCCTCACCCACACCGTCGCCACTATCGCCGAGGTCGGTGTGGAGGTCGGCAAGGGCATCGCCGACCTGGCTTCCGAAACGGTGCGCGGGGCCCGGGAGCTGTCGGGGGAGGCGGCCCGGGCTCTTCCGCGCCTGGCCCGGCTCGGGCAGATTCAGCCACGCACCCGCATCTCGCTCGCCAGCGTCCTGACGGAGCAGTGCCGCAAGGGGCCGCACCGCGAGTGCTTCATCTACGAGGACCGCGTCTACACCTTCGCCGACGTCAATCGGCGGATCGACAACGTGGTGCGCGGGCTGGTGCACTCGGGTGTCCGCCCCGCCGCCCACATCGGCATCCTCATGGACACCCGCCCCAGTGCCATGGCCGCGGTCACGGCCGTCTCCCGCATCGGCGCGGTGTCGGTCCTGCTCCCGCCCGGCCCCGACCTCGACGAGGCCATCCGCTCGGGCGCCGTCCAGAAGATCATCACCGATCCCGAGAACCTCCAGCAGGCGATCGCCACCGGCATCCCGGCCCTGGTCCTCGGTGGCGGCAGCATCCGCGAACTGGACATCCCTGCCGGCGCCGACGTCGTCGATCTCGAACACTTCGACATCACCACGGTCGAACTCCCCGGCTGGTATGCGCCCGACCCCGGTGTGGCGCGGGAACTCGCGTTCCTCCTGTTCACCGGGAGCGGCGACACCCTGGAGATGCGTCAGATCTCCAACCACCGATGGGCGCTCTCGGCCTTCGGTACCGCCACCGCCGCCGCGCTGGGGCGTGGCGACACGGTGTACTGCCTTGCCCCGCTTTATCATTCGTCCGGTCTCCTGGTCAGCTTCGGAGGCGCTCTCGCCGGCGGCTGCCGCATAGCCCTGTCCCACGGCCTGGACCCAGCACGCTTCAGCGAGGAAGTGCACCGCTACGGCGTCACCGTCGTCACCTACACCTGGGCGATGATGCGGGACATCCTCGACAGCCCGGCACTGCACATCGACGAGATCCACCCCGTCCGCCTCTTCATCGGCTCGGGCATGACGCCCGGCCTGTGGCGGCGGACCCTCGAACGCTTCGCTCCCGCCCAGGTGCTCGAGTTCTATGCCTCCACCGACGGCGAGATCGTCCTGGCCAACGTCTCGGGTGCCAAGATCGGATGCAAGGGGCGGCCGCTGCCCGGCAGCGCCGAGGCCCGCCTGGCCGCGTGGGACCCGACCACCGGGCGGCTGGTCGAGGACGCGCGGGGCTTCGTCCGCGAGAGCGCCGACGGCGAGGTCGGCCTCCTGCTCGGGCGGCCCAGCGCGTCGACGGAAGCGCTGCCCGGTGTCATGCGGGGAGTGTTCGAACTCGGCGACGTGTGGGTGCCCACCGAGAACCTCTTCCGGCGAGACCAGGACGGTGACTACTGGCTGCTCGACAGCAAGCACAGTGTCATCCGCACCCCGCACGGACCGGTGTACGGCCAGCCGGTGGTGGATGCTCTCGGCGGTATTCCGCGGGTCGATCTCTGCGTGGTATACGGCGTGCGCATCGGAGACACCGAGGTCGCCGTGGCCGCATGCACCCTGCGCGAGAACCGCGCGCCGAGCGCCGCCGAGATCACGGCGGCACTCGACGCGGTTCCTGCCCCGGAGCGGCCCGACCTGGTCCATGTCGTGCCGCACATCGCACTCGGGCCCACGTACCGGCCGATGTCCGGTGACCTGCCGGCGCGGGGCCTGCCGAAGCCGACGGTGCGGTCGTGGTTCGCCGACCCGGCGACCGGAACCTACAAGCGGTTCACCAAGGCGGTCGCGGCGAGATTCACCGGCGTCGGCGCAGGTCCGGCACCGGGCGCACGGTAGCCTGGGGGCCGTCCGCGTCCGCCCCACCTTCGAGAGGACCACCGTGGCTGTCGATCCCACGCTGCTGAGCATCCTGGCCTGCCCGCAGGACAAGGGGCCGCTGCTCCTCGTGGACGATTCGGTCCTCTACAACCCGCGGCTGCGCCGCGCGTATCCGATCGAGAACGGCATCCCCGTCCTCCTTGTCGACGAGGCCCGAGAGGTGACCGACGCCGAACACGAGGACTACGTCGCACGCGGTGTGGCCGGCTGGACCGAGGACCGGGTGGCGGACTGAGCGTGGCGTTCGAGCGGCTCACCGGGGTCGATCCGCTGACTGCGGCGCACACTATCCTCGGCGCCACGCTGTGCGCGGGCGAGGTGGTCCTGCGGATCACGGAGGTCGAGGCCTACGGCGGACCCGAGGACGGTCCCTGGCCTGATCCGGCGGCGCACTCCTACCGGGGGCGTACGCCGCGGAACGCGGTGATGTTCGGCCCCGCCGGCCATCTCTACGTGTACCGCAGCTATGGGCTGCACTACTGCGCGAACATCTCGGTCGGGCCCGACGGAGTGGCCGCGGCGGTGCTACTGCGAGGCGCCGAAGTAGTCGCGGGGGAGGCGATCGTCCGTGCCCGGCGAACGGCCGGGACTCCCGCACCGAACCTCGCCCGCGGACCCGGCAACCTCGCGGCCGCCTTGGGATTGACGCTGGCGGACAACGGGATCGATGTGCTCGACGACGGCGCGTCCGCGAGACTCACCCTGGGTGACGTCGACCGGGTCGCGTCGGGCCCACGCGTGGGCATCAGCGTCGCGGCCGAACGACCGTGGCGGCTGTGGATCCCCGGCGCCGTGGGTGTGTCGGCCTACCGGCGCAGCCCGCGCGCGCCGGCCGCTGCCCGCCGGATGGGATGATCGAGCGGTGACTGAGCACATCCTCGACGAACTGACCTGGCGTGGACTGATCGCCCAATCGACCGACCTCGACACACTCCGCCGCGATCTCGCCGCGGGCCCGGTCACGCTCTATGCCGGATTCGATCCCACCGGGCCCAGTCTGCATGCCGGTCACCTCGTGCCGTTGCTGGCCCTGAAGCGTTTCCAGCGAGCGGGCCACCGGCCCATCGTGCTGGCGGGCGGCGCTACCGGCATGATCGGAGATCCGCGGGAGGTAGGGGAGCGGACCATGAACTCGGCGGACACGGTCGCCGAGTGGGCCGACCGCATCCGCGGTCAGCTCGAGCGGTTCGTGGACTTCGACGAGTCGCCGACCAGCGCGATCGTCGTGAACAACGCCGACTGGACCTCCTCGCTCAGCGTCGTCGACTTCCTCCGCGATATCGGCAAGCACTTCTCCGTCAACGTCATGCTCGCTCGCGACACGGTGAAGCGCCGGCTCGAGGGCGACGGCATCTCGTACACCGAGTTCAGCTACATGCTGCTGCAGGCCAACGACTACGTGCAGTTGCGTCGCGAGCACGGGTGCACGCTGCAGGTGGGTGGGTCGGACCAGTGGGGCAACATCATCGCGGGCGTCGAGCTCAACCGACGGACCGACGGTGCCGCCGTGCACGCGCTCACCGTCCCGCTCGTCACCTCGGCCGACGGCAAGAAGTTCGGAAAGTCCACCGGCGGCGGAAGCCTCTGGCTCGACCCGGAGATGACCACGCCGTACGCCTGGTACCAGTACTTCGTCAACGCCGCCGACGCAGACGTCGTGAAGTACCTGCGGTGGTTCACGTTCCTGGATCAGGACGAACTCGCCGAACTCGAGACGGCGACGGCCGAGCGGCCGCAGGCGCGTGAGGCGCAGCGCCGCCTTGCCGCCGAGATGACGACCCTCGTTCACGGCGAGGCCAACACCCGAGCGGTCGAACTCGCGAGCCGGGCGCTGTTCGGTCGTGGAGAGCTGGCCGACCTGGACGAAGCGACCCTCTCGGCCGCGCTGGCAGAGGCCTCCGTTGCGGAAATGCGCGACGGGGAGCCCGGCACGATCGTGGACCTGCTCGTCGCGACGGGCCTGTGCGAGAGCAAGGGCGCTGCCCGACGCACGGTCAAGGAGGGGGGTGCCTCCGTGAACAACCAACGGATCTCGTCCGAGGAGTGGACCCCGTCGAGCGCGGATCTGCTGCACGATCGCTGGCTCGTCCTCCGGCGAGGCAAGCGCAACTTCGCCGGCGTGCGAGTCGAGCGCGGCTGAGCGACTACCGCCACCGCCGACGGGCCGCTGACCTGCGGATTTGACGGCCCGTTAGCGGTGGCGTAACTTTGTCGTCGTTCGAGCGACACGGACACCGACCCGGACCGAGAGGTACGGAAACCGGTTGCGTCCTGATCGTTCGAACAGCCAAAACGAAGATCGCAGACGGAGTTTGCGTCCGCGAGTTCGGAGTGTTAGGCTAGAACGGTTGCCCCGGAGCAAGGCGCGAAGGCGCTGAGCGATGGTGTGTGCGTGTTCTTTGAGAACTCAACAGTGTGCCGATGAATGTCAGTGCCAAATATTTTGTTTGGTGCGACCGCTCCTCTTTTCGGGGGGTGGTTGTTGCTGGCTGCCGCATTCTTCCGTCTGTGGTGGTCAGTGTTGTGCTAGTTTGAGTTTTTTGCTGGTGATTTGGCTCGATGTCTATGACTGATCGGCCCTTCGGGGTGTGATTGTGAGTCTTCAACGGAGAGTTTGATCCTGGCTCAGGACGAACGCTGGCGGCGTGCTTAACACATGCAAG
>NZ_JAALEH010000045.1:0-44372 GCF_011058195.1 Rhodococcus sp. 14C212
GGGGCGCGGGTGGTGCTGCGCACCCGCCCCGCCGCGGCGCGGGTGGTGACCTGGATTTCCGGTGTCGCGATGATCGGAATCGGTGCGGTACTGCTGATCCAGCGGGTGGTCGGATAGGCCTCGGCGACAGCACGCGTTCACGTGCGGTCCGGAACGGCGCGTGCGCGCGCCGCCGACCATTCCCGGGGAAACGGCGCCTGCAGCGTGCCCGTCGTCTTCTCGGAGTGACAGATCGAGCGAGAGCCTACAGTTGCAGGTTCCGAGACGTGTTGTCACTCTCCGAATTTCGCGTCACTCGCATCTGATCGAGACCAGGACGTTCGGCGCGCGTGATCTACGAACGCTACCGGCGCATTCGCGATGACTCGGACCGACACCTCCCATAGCGCGCTCACCCGAGGGTGCAGTGGACACGTGCTAATCGACAGCCCGCGGTTGTCCCGCGGACAGCGGGTGTCCATGGGCCCTGTTCACGGCGGCCGGAGAGTCTGCAGGGTGGAGTCACTCGGCGACGGCGGTCAGCGGTGGGCCGCTTCGAACTGGTCGATGACGTGCTGGGGGATGCGGCCGCGGTCGGAGACTTTGTAGCCGTGTGTCTTGGCCCAGGCGCGGATGGCGGCGAGTTGTTCTTTCGCGCCTGCGACGGTCTTGCGGCGCTTACGGGGTCCGGTGGTGGGGGGCCGGCGGGTCGCGTCGCGCTTTTGGCGCTGGGCGATGGTGATCCAGTGAGTGAGGTCTTGGCGGAAGGCGTCGGCGTTGGCCGGCCGCAGGTCGAGTTCGTAGGTGACTCCGTCGACGGTGAATTCGAAAGTTTGCGCCAGGCCGTCGTCGATCGGTTTGCCGTCGAGATCGTCGTAATAGGTGACAATGGTGCGTAGTGCCACAATCCCCGTCCTTTCCTATCCATCGTATCCACTTGTCACCGTATCGATATCCGACTCTCTTACTCGAACAGCCGGTGCCAGTGCACATCCTGGATCCTGTCAGGGGTGCAGTACGGGCCGGGGAAGAGACGTCGGTATCGACAGGGACGAATGGACTGTCCACGATGTTAGTCCACTCCGGTCTCGGCGTGCGGTATGTCCGATGTGGTGGGGCACGCACTGTGCGTTCCGGTCGGTTCGGTGTGCCGCGGCGGCGAGGCCGGAGTGTGGGATCGGGTGGTGCGGAGCGCGCGGCGGCACTGGTCGAACATCGCGGCGCGGTGCTCGGCGCCGGCGATCGTCCGGCGCTGCCGGTGGGCGACGTCGCGGCCGCTCCAGCGGGTGGTGTCGATGCCGGCAAAGGTGAGCGCGTCGCAGATCGTGCCGATGTGGTGGTGCGGTGTCAAGGCCGGTGCTGTGGCGACGAGGGTGGCGGGGGAGCTGAGGGCCCAGACGGACGCGGCGCGGTGTCGGGGGGCGCAGTGGTCCAGAGACGTAGCGCTTGGCGCGCACACTGAGTTCGGTTAGCCTAACCAATCAGGTCCGGGCGGGTGCCCGGCGAACAGACATGTGGGAGTACGCGATGCGGGTTGAGGGACGGGGCCGGCTGCGCCGCGCAGCGGTGTTCGGCGCGACGGCGATGCTGGCCGTGGGCCTGGTGGGGTGCGGCAGCGACAGTGGCTCCGGCGAGGAGCCGGCCGCGGACGCCACGCGCACGTTCGAGGCGCAGAACGGGCCGATCGAGATCCCGTCCGATCCGCAGCGCATCGTCGCTTGCGGCTACGCGGTGCTGCCGCTGCTCCAGGCCGACGCGAATCTCGCCGCCGCCTGCGAATGGACCCGCGAGCTGGACAACATGGACGCGGAGACCAAGGCCGCGTACGAGGCCCTGCCCAAGGTGGCGCCGGACGGAGCCGTGAGCGAACTCGACTACGAGGCCGTCGCCGCCGCCGCGCCCGACCTGATCATCATGGGCGTGCCCGCGCGCGTGCAGTCGCAGCTCGACACGGCCAAGCTCGAGGCCCTCGCTCCGGTGGTCTTCCTCGGCCTGACCAACCCCGGTGACTGGCGCGGCCTCGGTGAGCAGTACGCCGACGCCGCGAACGTGTCCGACGCCTACGGCGAATACAAGGAGCAGTACGAGGCACGCGCCGCGGAGATCGCGGGGAAGTACCGCGCCACCCTCGGGAACCTGACCTTCACCGGCGTCTGCAACGTGTGCGGCACCGAGCCCGGTGAGTTCTTCCGCGAGTACGCCTCGTCGTACACCACCAACCTGTTCGAGGACCTCGACCTGCAGTTCCCCGGTCGGCCCGCCAACCCCGAGGACGTGCACGGCGAGTACCTCTCCGTCGAGGAGATCGGCCGGAATCTCGGGAACGTCGACGTCATCGTCTACGGCGTCGAGGCCGACGGCTCGGTCTTGCCCGAGCTGCAGGAGCTGATGGCCTCCCCGCTGTGGCAGTCCCTGCCCGCCGTCCAGGCCGGAAATCTGGTTCCGGTCAAGCATTCCCACGCCGCCACCTACGAGACCGCGCTGCTCGCACTCGATTCCATCGACGAGGCGCTCGCCGCGCTGCCCGCGAACCGGCAGCAGTAGCCCTCCCGGCACCCACGGCCCCCGCGTCGGTGACCGGGGGCCGTGCTCGTCGCACACCCGCTCCGATAGGCAGACATGACCCGCACCTCCGCGCTCGAAGACATCGTTCCCCTCTCGCCGCTGCAGCAGGGCCTGCTCTACCTCAGCACCGTCGCCGCCCCGGACGACGACACCCGCGCCGCCGGAGCCGCCGAACCGGACGCCTACACGGTGCAGTCCGTGCTGCGCCTGACCGGACGGGTGGACGAGGACACCCTGCGGACCTCTGCGCAGGCGCTGCTGGACCGGCACCCCGCCCTGCGCACGTGCTTCCGCCCGCGCAAGGACGGCCGCACCGCCGGGCTCGTCGTGCGCGGTGTCGAAGCCTCCTGGCGCAGCGTCGAGCTGACCGGTCTCGCGGTGGACGTCGCGGAGCGTCACCTCGCGGACCTGCTCGCCGAGGATCTGCACGACTGGTTCGACCTCACCCGGCCACCGTTGATCCGCTGGTTGTTCGTGCGGCTCGGGCCCGACGACGTGCGGCTGGTGCTCACCGCCCACCACATCGTCGTCGACGGCTGGTCCACCCCGATCCTGGTGCGCGAACTCCTCGAGATCTACGCCGCGGGCGGTGCCGCCACCGGTCTGGTTCCGGTCCGGCCCTACCGCGACTACCTCGCCTGGCTCGGCAGGCAGGACCACGACGCCGCCCGCGCGCTGTGGCGCGAGTCCCTCGACGGACTCACCGAGCCGAGCCTCGTCGCCCCGCCCGGCGCCACCCGCGCCACCACGCCGACCGCCGCCGTCGCCGTCGAGGTGCCGGCCGGACTCGGCGACCGGCTCACCGGCCTCGCCCGCGACGCCGGAGTCACCCTCAACACCGTCCTGCAGACCGGCTGGGCGCTGCTGCTGTCCGGGCTGCTCGGCCGCGACGACGTCGTCTTCGGCGCCACCGTCTCCGGGCGACCGCCGGAACTGACCGGCGTCGAATCCATGGTCGGCTTGTTCATCAACACCGTGCCCGTGCGGGTGCGCCTGGACCCCCGCGCCACCGTCGCCGAGCTGCTGCGGCGCGTGCAGCTGGCGCAGTCCCGCACCGTCGACCACCAGTACCTCGGCCTCGCCGAGGTGCAGCGCGAGGTGGGACTGGGGGAGCTGTTCGACACCCTCACCGTCTTCGAGAGCTATCCCGTGGACCGGGACGCGCTCGACCGTGCCCAGCGCGCGGGTGGGGTCACGATCGCCGCCGTCGAGGGCCGCGACGCCACCAACTATCCGCTCGTGCTCACCGCGGGCGTCGCCGGCACCCTCGTCATGACCCTGGACTACCGGCCCGGTGTGTTCACAGCGGACGACGCCGCCGCCCTCGCCGACCGCCTCGTCCACATCCTCGACACCCTCGCCGCCGCACCGGACCGCCCGGCCGCCGCGTTGGACCTGCTCACCGGCACCGAACGCGCTCGCGTCCTCGGCGCGTGGTCCGTCGCGCCGGCCGCGCCCTCGGACGGCACCGTCGCGGCGCTGCCTGCCTCGGCGGGTCCGGACACCCTCGCGGTGGTGTGCGGCGCCGAGGAGCGCACCTTCGCGGAGCTCGGGGCGAACTCGGCGCGGCTCGCGCGCCTGCTGATCGGGCTCGGTGTCGGGCCCGACGTGCTCGTGGGCCTGGCCCTGCCACGCTCTGCCGCCACCGTGGAGGCCGTCCTCGCGGTGCTCGCCGCCGGGGGTGCCTACCTGCCGCTCGACCCGTCGTACCCGGCGGAGCGGTTGGCGCACATGGTCGCCGACGCCCGTCCCGGCGTCGTGCTCACCACCGGCGCCGTCGCCGCGGAACTCGGAGCGTGCCTCCCGGGCAGTGGTGCGCACGTCGTCGTGCTGGACGATCCGGACGTGCAGGCCCGGCTCGCCGCGCTGCCCACCGCCGCGGTCACCGACGCCGACCGTCGCCGGCCGCTCCGCCCCGGCCACACCGCGTACGTCGTCTACACCTCCGGCTCCACCGGTCTCCCCAAGGGCGTCGTCGTCACCCACGCCAATCTCGCCGATCTCCTTGCCGCACAACGAGAGACGATCATGCGGTCGGCGTCGGGCGCGTGGCGGGTGCTGCTCACCTACCCGTTCGCCTTCGACTCGGCCGTCGCCGCCCTGACCTGGCTGCTGTCCGGGCACACCCTGCACGTGCTGCCCGACGAGCACCGCAGCGACACCGCGTTCGTCGTCGACTACGTGCGGACCCACCGCATCGATCATGTCGACTGCGTGCCCGTGCTGATGAGCGGGCTGCTCGACGCCGGTCTGCTCGACGGGGACCGCCACCGGCCCGCCAAGGTCACCGTCGGCGGCGAGGCCGTCGGGTCGGCGCTGTGGCAGCGGCTCCGCGCCGCGGACGGCGTCGAGGCCTACAACTGCTACGGCCCCACCGAATGCACCGTCGACGCCGCATACACCCGCATCGGCGGCGACACCGTCACCATCGGCGGCCCGACCCCCGGCACCCGGCTGTACGTGCTGGACCGGTGGTTGCGACCGGCACCGCCCGGTGTGGCCGGGGAACTCTACGTCGCCGGCGGCGGTCTCGCCCGCGGCTACCTGGGACAGCCCGGCCGGACGGGGGAGCGGTTCGTCGCCGACCCGTTCACCGGGGACCGGATGTACCGCACCGGCGACATCGTGCGGTGGCTACCGGACCCAATCGACACCGTGCGGTGGCTACCGGACCCAATCGACACCGTGCGGTGGCTGCCGGACCCAATCGACACTGTGCGGTGGCTGCCGGACCCAATCGACACTGTGCGGTGGCTGCCGGACCCGGTCGACACCGAACGCGGTGCCCTCGAATACGTGGGCCGCGACGACGACCAGGTCAAGATCCGCGGGTTCCGCGTCGAACTCGGCGAGATCGAGGCCGCGCTGGGTGCCGTGCCGGGGGTGCGTGCCGCCGTCGTCGTCGCGCACACCGATGCCCGCGACGTGCGACGCCTGGTCGGCTACGTCACCGGAACGGCCGAGCCCGTCACCGTTCGCACCGCCGTCGCCGCCCACCTGCCCGAGTACATGATGCCGGCCGCGATCCTGCGCGTTCCGGAACTGCCGACCACCGCGAACGGCAAAGTGGACCGGAAGGCCCTGCCCGAGCCGGACTTCGGTGCCCTCGCCGGATCCGGTGCGCCCCGCACCGCGACGGAGGCGGCGCTGTGCTCCGCGTTCGCGGAGGTCCTCGGCCTCGACCGCGTCGGCGTCGACGACGACTTCTTCACCCTCGGCGGCGATTCCATCGTCTCGATCCAGCTGGTGTCCCGCGCCCGCGCCGCCGAGGTCCGGATCACCGCGCGCCAGGTGTTCGAACTGCGGACCGTCGCCGCGCTCGCCGCGACCTGCGACGCCGACACCGGGGACGAGCAGCCGGCGCGGCCCGCCGTCGCGGCCACCGGCCCGGTGCCGCTCACCCCGATCGTGCGCGAAATCCTCGACCACGGAGGGGATCTGCGGCGCTTCACGCAGGCCCGCCTGCTGATCGCTCCGCCCGGGCTCACCGAGGCGCACCTCGTCGCGGCCGTCGACGCACTGCTGCGCACCCACCCCATGCTCCGCTCGCGCCTCACCGTCGCCGACGGAGACGCGGACTGGGTGGTGCCCGAGGGTATTCCGGACGCCGCGGCGGCGGTGCGCCGGGTCGACGCGGCCGGTCTCGACGACCCGCGGTGGCGTGCGCTGTTCGAGGCCGAACGCGACCGCGCGCTGGCGGACCTCGACCCCGCGGCCGGGCGGATGATCCGCGTGGTGCTCCTCGACGTCGGCCCCGAGGCGACGGGCCGCGTGTTCGTCGCCGTGCACCACCTCGTCGTCGACGGTGTGTCGTGGCGGATCCTCGTGCCCGACCTCGCGGCCGCCGTCGATCGGGCGCGACGTGGCGCCACGCCGGACCTCGAGCCGGCCGGCACCTCCTTCCGGGACTGGGCGCTCGGGCTCACGGAAGCCGCCACGTCCGAACGCATTACGCAATCTCTGCCGCGCTGGCAGGAGATCGCCGGGACCACCGAACCGCCGCTGGGCGCCCGCCCGCTGGATCCGGCGCGCGACACCGTCGCCACCGCGCGCTCGCGCGAGGTTCGGGTACCCGTGGCGGTCACCGAGCAGATCCTCACGACCGT
This sequence comes from Rhodococcus sp. 14C212, assembly GCF_011058195.1. NCBI lineage: Bacteria > Bacillati > Actinomycetota > Actinomycetes > Mycobacteriales > Nocardiaceae > Rhodococcus > Rhodococcus sp. 14C212. The sequence continues at coordinate 6,651 of NZ_JAALEH010000045.1, forward strand.
GCCCGCCGCGTACCGGGCGGGCGTCGCGGATGTGCTGCTCACCGCCCTCGCTCTGGCCGTGACGTCGGTGCGCGGCGGCGACGTGCTGCGCGTGCACCTCGAGGGCCACGGCCGCGCCGAGCACGCCGTGCCCGGCGTCGACCTCACCCGCACCGTCGGCTGGTTCACCACCCTGTACCCCGCCGTGCTCGACGTGTCCGGAATCGACCCGCACGACGCCCTCGCCGCAGTCGGCACCGCTCTCGCCCAGGTCAAGGAGTCGCTGCGGGCGCTGCCCGACGACGGCATCGGATTCGGGCTGCTGCGCCGGCTCGCTCCCGAGGGAACGCGGCACTTCCCGGGGTACCGGGCCCCCGACGTGATGTTCAACTACCTCGGCCGGATGACGCTCGGGGAGAACACAGGTCAGGCGTGGTCCGCCGCGCCGGAGGCGGGCGTCCTCGGCGGTGCCGTCGATCCCGGCACACCCCTCGACCACGTCCTCGACGTCAACGCCGTCACCGAGGACGGCCCCCGCGGCCCCGAGATCGTCTGCGAATTCACGGCGGCGGGCGTCCTCGACGAGGAGACTGTCGCCCTCGTCGCCGACCGGTGGGTGGAGGCGCTCGCCGCGCTGGCCCGGCACGCCGGCACCCCCGGCGCCGGCGGACCCACTCCGTCGGACCTGACCTTCCGGGGCCTGTCGCTGCCCGAACTCGCCTCGCTCACCACCGAACTCGGCCCGATCGACGACGTCGTGCCGCTCACGCCGCTGCAACGCGGCATGCTCTTCCTCGCCGGCCTCGACGACGGCACCGGCACCGACGTGTACTCGATGCAGACCGTCCTCGATCTGCGCGGCGATCTCGACCGGGACACGTTGCGGCGCAGCGTCGTCGCGCTGCTGGACCGGCACGCGACCCTGCGCACCGGATTCCGCACCACCGCGGCGGGCGACCCGATCGGCGTCGTCCTCCGGGACCCCGGCCTGCGGTGGACGGACGTCGATCTCACTCACGACCCCACCCCCGTGGCCGAATGTCACACCGCTTCGGTCGGATCGACGCGATGTGACATTCGGCCCGTCGAGGAGCGCAGCGACGACCTCGTCGCCGGGGACCGCGCCACCCGGTTCGACGTCGCGGCCGCGCCACTGGTGCGGTTCACCCTCGTGCGCGTCGCACCGGACCGGCACCGGCTGATCTTCGCCGCCCACCACCTGCTGCTCGACGGCTGGTCGTCGCCGCTGCTGATGCAGGAACTGTTCACCCTCTACGGGGCGGGCGCCGACCCGGCGTCGCTGCCCGCGGTCCGTCCGTTCACCGACTACCTCGTGTGGCTGGGCGACCGCGACACCGACGAGGGGTTGCGCCGCTGGACCGAGGCGCTCACCGGCGTCGAGGAACCCACACTGCTCGCCCCCGCCGGCTCGTCGCTCGACGCCACGCTGCCCGCCGAACTCTCCGTGCCGGTGCCGGCCGGCCTGGCCGCGCGGCTGCAGCGCCGCTGCCGCGACCTCGGCGTTACCGCGAACACCGCGGTGCAGGCCGCGTGGGCGGTGCTCCTCGGCGCCCGGCTCGACCGCACCGACGTGACCTTCGGCGCCGTCGTCTCCGGACGCGTCCCGGACGTCCCCGGCATCGAGACGATGATCGGCCTGTTCATCAACACCGTGCCCGTGCGCGTCGCGCTGCGCCCCGGCGAGCCCGCCGACGAACTGCTCCGGCGAGTCCAGGACGAGCAGAACCGGCTCCTGGACCACCAGTACGTCGGCCTCGCCGACGTCCAGCGCGCCGTCGGCGTCGGCGAGCTGTTCGACACCCTCATCGTGTTCGAGAGCTACCCGATCGACACCGACGCCCTCACCCGCGCACAGCGTTCCGGTGGTCTCGACGTCACCGACGTCCGCGGCCACGACGCCACCAACTTCCCGCTGGTGCTCGTCGTCGCCCTCGATAGCGAGCTCGCCCTCACCCTCGAGTACCAGCGGGCGTTGTTCACCGGCACCGAGGCCGGTGAGCTCGGCCGCCAGCTCGTGCGCCTCCTCGACCAGTTCGCCGGGGAACGGTCGCTGTGCGTCGCCCGGCTCGACGTCCTCGGTCCGGCCGAGCGAGGGCGGTTGCCCGAACTCTCGTCGACCGCCCCGGCCCCGCCGAACGGGCACCGCACCGTGCCCGACCTGCTCGCGGCGCAGATCGCCCGCACCCCGGACGCAGTCGCCGTCGTGTGCGGCGCCGTGCGGCTCACCTTCGCCCAGCTCGGCGCCGCGTCGGCACGTCTGGCACGACGGCTGATCGACGAGGGCGTCGGGCCCGAGACACTGGTGGCCCTGGCCCTGCCGCGCTCGGCGGACATAATGGTCGCGCTCTGCGCCGTGCACGCCGCCGGGGGCGCCTACGTGCCGATGGACCCGTCGTACCCCACGGACCGCCTCGCGCACATGGTCGGCGACGCGCGGCCGCGGGTCGTGCTCACGAGCGGCGCCGTCGCGCAGACGCTGCGACCGGTACTCGGTGGAGTGCCGGTGCTCGACCTCGACGACGAGACGGTCCGTGCCGACCTCGGGGCCCGCCCGGCCGCGCCCGTCACCGACCACGAGCGCACCGCGCCGCTGCGGCCGGAACACCCCGTGTACGTCATCTACACGTCCGGCTCCACCGGGTTGCCGAAGGGCGTGGCGGTCACCCACGCGAACCTGCTCAACCTGTTCGACAGCCACCGCGCCGACCTGTACGTGCCCACCGTGGCGGCGGCGGGCCGGACGAGCGTGGGCGTCGGGCACGCCTGGTCGTTCGGGTTCGACGCCTCGTGGCAGCCGATGCTGTGGCTGCTCGACGGCCACGCCGTGCACGTGTTCGACGAGGACACCGTGCGCGACCCCGAGGCGATGGTCGGCTACGTCGCCGAACACACACTCGACTTCCTCGAGGTCACCCCGTCGTTCCTCGACCGCATGGTCGCCGCCGGGCTGTTCGCCGGCGGACATCAGCCCGCCACTGTCGGATTCGGGGGCGAGGCCGTCAACCCGGCGCTGTGGCGGCGGTTGCGCGAGCTGACCGACGGACGTGCCTTCAACCTCTACGGGCCCACCGAGTGCACCGTCGACTCGCTCGTCGGACAGGTCACCGACGCCGACACCCCGTGCCTGGGCCGGGCCGTGCACGGCGCCGCCGCCTACGTCCTCGACCGGATGCTGCGCCCCGTGCCGGTCGGCGTCGCGGGTGAGCTGTACGTCGCCGGGGCCGGCGTGGCCCGCGGGTATCTCGGCCGTCCCGACCTGACCGGCACCCGTTTCCTGCCCGACCCGTTCGGTCCGCCGGGAACCCGCATGTACCGCACCGGCGACGTCGTGCGCCGGGTCCCGGCCGGCGACGGCCGGGTCACCCTCGAGTTCCTCGGCCGCGGCGACGACCAGGTCAAGATCCGCGGCTTCCGGGTCGAGCTCGGCGAGGTCGAGGCGGCCCTGACCGCGGTGCGCGGGGTGCGCGACGCCGTCGCCGTCGCCCACTCCGACGACCGCGGCGTACGCCGGCTCGTCGGCTACGTCGTGCCCGACGGCGACGTAGACCCGGCAGTCGTGCGGGCCGTGCTCGCCGAGCGGCTTCCGGACTTCCTGGTGCCGGCCGCGGTGCTCGTCCTGGCCGCATTCCCCGTCACCGCCAACGGCAAGGTGGACCGGAAGGCGCTGCCGGAGCCGGACTTCGGTGCGCTCGTCGGCTCGGGTGAGCCGCGCACCGAGCGGGAGGCGGTGCTGGCGGAGGTGGCCGCCGAGGTGCTCGGTCTCGACCGGGTGGGCATCGACGACGACTTCTTCGCCCTCGGCGGCGACTCGATCGTCTCCATCCAGTTCGTCTCCCGCGCCCGGGCCGCCGGGCTCCGGCTCACGGCCCGGCAGGTGTTCGAGCTGCGCACCGTCGCGGCCCTGGCCGCGGTCGACGAGTCGGACACGGCCCCGGCGGCGGTGCCCGCGGTCGCCGCGACGGGCGACGTGCCGATCACCCCGATCGTGTGGGAGGCCCTCGCGTGGGACGGCGACCTCGCGCGGTTCTCGCAGGCGCGGTTGCTCGTCGCGCCCGTCGGCCTCACCGTGGACACGCTCGGGAAGGCCGTCGCCGCGCTGCTCGACACCCATCCGATGCTGCGGTCCCGGTTCGCCGTCGCCGACGGCCGACCCCGCTGGACCGTCCCCGAGGACGCACCGGGCATCGAGACACTGGTGCGCCGCGTCGAGGTCGACGACGAGCGGTGGGCGGACCGGTTCGCCGACGAACGCGAAATCGCCTACGGCGCCCTCGATCCGGAATCCGGAGTGATGGTGCAGGCGATCTGGTTCGACTTCGGGCCGCACCGTCCCGGTCGCGTGTTCGTCGCCGTGCACCACCTGGTGATCGACGGTGTGTCGTGGCGGATCCTCGTGCCCGATCTCGCCGACGCCGTCGAACAGGCCGGACGCGGCGAGACCGTCGCGCTGACGTCGCCCGGCACGTCCTTCCGGGCGTGGGCGACCGGCCTCGCGGAGGCCGCGCGCTCCGAGCGGATCAGGGCCTCGCTGCCCGCCTGGCAACCCGCGGTCGACGCGGTCGAACCACCCCTCGGCGTCCGGGCCCTCGACCCGGCACGCGACACGGTCTCGGCGCTGCGCTCGACGCACGTGCGGGTCCCCGTGCCGGTCACCGAGGACGTCCTCGCCTCCGGGGCCGTGAACGACGCCCTGCTCGCGGCACTCGCCGTGGCGGTCGCCTCGGTTCGCGGCGGCGACGTCGTGCGCGTCGAACTCGAGGGTCACGGCCGCGAGGAACAGGTCGTGCCCGGAGTCGACGTCGCGCGCACCGTCGGGTGGTTCACGTCGATGTTCCCGGTCGCGCTCAACCTGGCCGGTCTCGACCCCGAGGACGCCCTTACCGGCGCGGCCGCCGCGCACGAGGCGCGCGCACGAGTCGCGCACGCGCTGAACGCCGTGCCCGACAACGGCATCGGCTTCGGACTGCTGCACCGCCTCGCGCCGGACCACGCCTTCGACCGCTATCGGCGGCCCCAGGTGGTGTTCAACTACCTCGGCCGGATGACGCTCGGCGAGGACACCGGCGCCCCGTGGTCGGGCGCACCCGAAGCCGTCGCGCTCGGCGGTTCCGTCGACCCGGCCACGCCGCTCGACCATGTTCTGCACGTCGACGCCGTCGTCGAGGACACCCCGGAGGGTCCCGTGCTCGACTGCGAATTCGCCGCCCCCGCCGAGGTGCTCGACGAGCACACCGTCGCCGTCGTGGCCCGGCGCTGGGTCCAGGCCCTCACCGCGGCTGCCCGCATCCCCGAACCCGTTGCACCCGAGAAGGAGTGACCTCATGTCAGCACAGTCCGGCATCCTGGACCGCGAGACGATCCGCACCGATATCGCACGGCTCCTCGAGATCGAGGCCGACGAACTCGACCCCGCGCTCAGCCTCGTCGACCAGGGCCTCGACTCGGTGCGCCTGATGGCGCTCGTGGAGCAGTGGCGCGGCGCCGGCGCGGATGTCGACTTCGTCTCGCTGGCCACCGAACCGCAGCTCGAGGCGTGGTACGACCTGCTCGCCCCGCGGTGACCCGGCCGTGGCCCTGATCGACAAGCTGGTCCTCGACGTCGACCCCCTGCGCACCAGCCGCGAATTCCGCTACATCTTCACCGCCCGGGTCGTGTCGCTGTTCGGTATCGGCTTCCTCGTCGTCGCCGTGCCGCTGCAGGTGTACCGGCTCACCGGGTCCACCGCGCAGGTCGCCGCCGTGTCGGCGGTGCTCGGCGTGACCACGTTCGCCGCCACGTTCGTCGGCGGGGTGCTCGCCGACCGCTACGATCGCCGGCGCGTCATCGCCGTAGCCCGGGGCACCGCGGGCGTGGCGTTCGCGGTGCTCGCGCTCAACGCGTTTCTGCCCGACCCGAAGATGTGGGTCGTCTATGTGGCGGCGGTGATCGACGGCGTATGCGGCGGCATCTCCGCGACCGCGCTCATGGCCGTCACCCCCAGCCTGCTGCCCCGGGAGAAGATGGCGGCGGCCGGTGCGCTCATGGCCCTCACCGGCGACCTGGGCGCGATGGTCGGACCCGCACTCGGCGGGGTCGTCATCGCCGCCGGCGGAGTCGGCGCGGCCTACGCTCTCGCGGCATTCGCCACCGCCGTGACCACGTTCTGCATCACCCGGCTGCCGTCGCTGCCGCCGATGCACGTCGCCGACGAGTCGCCGCTGCGCTCGGTGATCAGCGGCTTCCGCTACGCGGCGGGGAACCGTGTCATCGGCGGCGTGCTCGTCTGCGGATTCGTGACGATGCTGCTCGCCGGCTGGTCGGTGCTCGTCCCCGAGTACGCCACCGAGGTGCTCGGCGCGGGACCGTCGGTGGTGGGGTTGCTCTACACCGCCCCGGCGGTCGGCGCGGTGATCGGCTCGCTCACCAGTGGCTGGACCGGTCGCCTCCGCCGGTCCGGGCAGGTGGTCTTCCTGCTCATGGCCGTCTCCGCGGCCGGGCTCGTCGGGGCGGGCCTCACCGCGACCGTCGCGGTGACGCTGCTGGGCCTGGCCGCGCACGGCTTCGGCGACGCGCTCACCGACATCGTCCGGTACGCGACGGTCCAGAAGCACACCCCCGACGAGTACCGCGGGCGCATCGCCGCGGTGTGGGCGGCGCAGGTCACCGCCGGTGCCTCCGTCGGCGCGGTGGTCGCGGGCGCGGTGGCGACGCTGGTGCCGATCTCGGCGGCGCTGCCCGCGTACGGTGCCGTCGGGCTGGTGATCACCACGCTGCTGTGGGCCACCTTGCGCACGCTGCGCCGGCTCGACGAGGGGACCTCGCTCGAGCGCGTCGCCTGAGCTTGCCCGAACGCCGCGGGCCGGTTCCGCCGAGTCGAACACGATGACCCTGCGGAGGTTCTTGCCGGGGTGCGAGGGCATGCTCGTCGCCACACCGGCCTGCCCGGCACCGCGGTCTCCGAACGCGGACCGTGAGCCCGCCCGCGCGCCGCGATGAATTCGGGCGACCCGGCCGGTCTGTATCCACGACACTACAACCGGCCCACACGGGGCGGGCGGACGACGAGAAGCGAGGATGTCATGGGTAAGGTCACGGTCACCGAGTTCGTCTCGGCGGACGGCGTCATGGAGAACCCCGCGTGGACGTTCCCGTACTGGAACGACACGATCGCCGCGTTCAAGGACGCCGAACTGAACGAGGCGGACGCGTTGCTCCTCGGCCGCACCACCTATCAGGAGTTCGCTGCCGTCTGGCCCGATCATCCCGGGGAGGACGACGCCTCCAAGGCGCAGATGAACGACATCCCCAAGCATGTGGCCACGACCACGCTCACCGAACTGGAATGGAACGCCACCCGCATCGAGGGGGACGTCGCACAGGGGATTCGTGCCCTCGAGGCCGAGAAGAACCTGCTGGTCATGGGCAGCGGCAGCCTTGTGGGTTTCCTGCGCCGCCACTCTCTCGTCGACGAGTACCGGCTCGCCGTCTACCCGGTGCTGGTCGGTTCCGGCCGGCGCCTGTTCGACCCCGCTGACGTGCAGGCGACCCTCGACCTCCGCGACTGCACGGTGCTCGACAACGGTGTCCTGCTGCTCGTCTACACCGTGGTCTCCGACGCCGTAACCCTTCCGGACTTCGACTGAGGCCCGTACCCGGATCGGGCCCGGCCGAGCGGCCGTCGCCGGTCGTCTCGCGCAGCCACGGCGGTATTCGATGGTTCAGCGCGAACCTCGTGATCGGTGTGGTGCTCAGACGTGGGCATGGCCCATAGCTCGGCAAGGGAGGAACGGCGCGGGCGGGTCACCATGTAAGCGATATTGTCGGCAATGTCCTCAGGGTGCAGCGGCTCGGGGATGGCGGGCGAGGCGGCGAGTTCGTTCTTGATTTTCTCGTTGTTGTGCGAGACGGGCTCGGTGTGGACCGTCCCAGGTTCGAGCACGCCAGACCTTTCTCCCGAGTTCGTTCAGAAGTGATCGCTCCGGACTCCGACGTCGTAAGCAGATCCTCGCGACCGCCGGGCCGCTTTTCAGTCATCAGAACCCGCGCCACTCGTCGCCGAAAGTCACAGGTCTCCACCTGGACTCTGCGCGGTTCCGAAGTCGTCGATCACGTCGCCCGTCGTCGCGAGATCGTCGAGGTCGCCCGGAAGGTGATCGCCGAACGAGGACTCGACGGGACCGACATGCGTGACCTGTCGCGCGTGCATGTTCGGCAACAGTGCACTCTCGCAGTACTTCCCGACGAAGAACGACCTCCTGCGCAGATGGCTGCCGTTCCGATCCCCGTGCGCCTACCCCCGAGGTCCAGCGGCAGATCGTCAGCTGCGCAAGCCCGGGACTACGGCACCTGGTTCGCCACCTCGTGGGGCGCTCACGCCTGGGCCGCGAAGCGCGGCGCGTTCGATGCGGCCTGCCGGAGGGCGCCGGCCGCGTCATAGTCGAGATCGGTTGCGGGACCGGCCGGCTCGCGTGCCCCGTGCCCGGCGCGCTGGCCGTGTGCTCGGGGTGGACCTGTCGGCGGGCATGCCGGCCGACGCGGCCGGCCGGGTCGTGCGCGCCGACGCCGCCCGCCTGCCCGTGCCCGATGCCGTTGCCGATGCTGCCGTCACCGTCGCGGGGACCCGATTTGTGCAACTGGGGGGTTGCAGTCGGGGAAGAAAGGTGCAACCCTGGAGTTGCACAATCCCTACCCGGACTGGAGGCAATCATGGCCCCGCTCGACATCACCCGCACCATCGACATCGCGGCACCGGCCACCAAGGTGTGGTCCGCCCTGACCGAACCCGAACTGATCGCGCAATGGTTCGGCGACAGAATCGAATTCGACGCATCGCCCGGAGGTACCGGCACGTTCGGCTGGACGGGCCACGACGCCGGTCCCTTCCGGGTGCTGGTCGAACACGTGGACGAGCCGAAGACACTGATCTACCGCTGGGCACGTGACGCGAACGTGGACCCGGTACCGGGCAACTCCACAGTGGTGCGGTTCGACCTGGCCGAGACCGACGGCGGCACCCGGCTGACCATGGTGGAGACCGGCTTCGAGGAACTCGGCGACCCGCAGTCGGCCCACGACGACAATGTCGACGGCTGGCGTGCCGAACTCGGCGATCTGGTGGAGTTCCTGGAATCCCGGTGAACGATGTACCGAAGGGTGTTCCGGCGGTGCTCGCGGTCCTGGCCGACGAGACCCGCTGGAACATCCTCGCCGCGATCGGCGCCGAGGACCTGTCCGCCAGTGCACTCGCGGGGCGGCTGCCGGTCAGTCGTCAGGCGATCGCCAAGCACCTGACCGTGCTGGCCGACGCCGGGCTCGTGGAGTCGGTTCGGATCGGACGGGAGATCCGCTACCGGGCGGTCGGTGCCCGGCTCGGCGAACTGGCCGGCGAGCTGGAATCGATCGGACGGCAGTGGGACCGCCGGCTCGAAGCGATCAAGCGCATCGCCGAACGGCCCTAGCCGCACGGGCGGCCGGAGCGCGGCGATGCCCGAGCGGCGGCGCGCTTGGCGAGGACAGTGGAGCGCCGTCCCGAGGGGTCGGCCATCGACACCCTCGGGGTGGTGGTGCCGGTCGCCGCCGGCACCGACCCTGTAGTGGTCCGAGGAGAGATTCGCCTCTCCGATCGAGTACCACTGGAGGGCAGGTCGATTCATGGCGGCGAGTGGAGAGCGCAGGACCCGGGACCGGGTCCTGCGGTTCGTGACCGCAACGGGAGCGGCGACGGCACTGATCGTGGGCGGGTTCACGTCTCCGGTCGGCGCGGCCGGCTTCGCCTCGGCGGCGGGGGAGATCCCGCCGGGTCTCGAGCCCTTCTACACCCAGCAGCTCCGGTGGGGCTCGTGCGACGGCTACAGCACCGACGGATCGGACCTGGCCGGGGCCGGGCTCGAGTGCGCGCGGGTGACCGTGCCGATCGATTACGAGAACCCCCAGGGCGATACCGCGCAGATCGCCCTGTCCCGATCACGGGCGACGGGGGAGAAGGTCGGGTCACTGCTCGTCAACCCGGGTGGACCGGGAGCGTCCGGCCTCGGGATGGCCGTCGTCGGCGCCGGCACCGAGCTCGCCGAGCGGTTCGACGTCGTCGGATTCGACCCGCGCGGCATCGGTGCGTCGACACCGCAGATCGACTGCCTGACGCCCGAGGAGACCGACGCGTGGCGGCAGGACCCCGCGGTGGACATGACCCCCGAGGGGATCGCCCGGGCGGAGCAGAACCGCCGGGAGTACGCGGCGCGCTGCGCCGAACGAACGGGCACCGACGTGCTGGCGCACGTGGGCACCCGCGACGTGGTGCGGGACATGGACGTCATCCGGGCCGCTCTCGGCGACCCGAAGCTGAACTACCTCGGCTACTCCTACGGAACCCGGCTCGGTTCGGCCTACGCGGAGGCGTTTCCCGGCAACGTCCGGGCGATGGTGCTCGACGGGGCGCTCGATCCTCAGCAGGACCCGGTCGAGGAGGCGGTGCGGCAGGCCGCCGGTTTCCAGCAGGCTTTCGACGCGTTCGCCACGGAGTGCGCGACCCGCGAGGACTGCCCCCTCGGCACCGATCCCGCGGTCGCAGTCGAGCGGTTCCGCTCGCTGGTCGGTCCCCTGATCGACCGGCCCGCCGCGACAGAGGATCCGCGGGGGCTGAGCTACCCGAACGCGATCAGCGGAGTCATCGCGACCCTGTACTCGCCGGAGGGCTGGGAATACCTGCGGGACGGGCTCGCCGAACTGGCGCAGGGCCGGGGCGACACACTGCTGGTGCTGGCCGACATGTACGAGGGCCGGTTCGCCGACGGCTCGTACTCGAACTCCGCCGAGGCGATGGCAGCGGTGCGGTGCGTCGACGACGCCGCCGTGACCGACCCGGCCGTGGCCGGCGAACTCGACACCCGGTCCCGGCAGGCGGCCCCGTTCCTCGACGACGGCCGCGGCACCGGCAACGCGCCGCTCGGTGCGTGCGCCTTCTGGCCCGTGCCGCCGACGGGAGATCGGCACGCCGTGGAGGTCGACGGCCTGCCCCCGATCGTCGTCGTCTCCACCACCGAGGATCCGGCGACGCCGTATCAGGCGGGTGTGGACCTGGCGAAGCAATTGGACGCGGTGCTCGTCACGTACCGCGGAACCCAGCACGGCGTGGTGCTGAGCGGCCAGTGGTGCGTCGACCTGCCCGTCGCGCGCTACCTCGTCGATCTCGCTGTGCCGGAGGGGGATACGACATGCTGAGCCGTACCGGAGCCGACCGGTCGTGACGGGCGTTCAGGGCGCCCCGGCGGCCACCGGGGGCGCGCATCGCGAATTCGGATCCGAACGGCAGGGTTTCACAAGCCTGCTGCCAGCTGCGCGAGTCAGTGTCGAGTCGTCCAACGGGCGGGGAACCACCTCGCCCCCGACGAGAGGACTGCGAAGTCGTGAAGGTTCTGAACACGAAGCTGGGCAAGGTCGCGGCGACCGGGACGATCGCGTTGGCCGCAGTGGGCGTCGGCGCCGGCGTCGCGAGCGCCGCACCCGATTCGTCCCCGGTTCAGCAGCAACATCAACAGCAGCCGTCGCCGCAGCACCAGCCGGCCCCGCAGCATCAGCAGCCCGGGCCGCAGGATCACGGGTTCTGGCTGTTCGACCGGTGGGTGCCGCTGCCGTGGTGACGACTGCGCTCGTCCATCCCGGCTGAGGACGCGCAGCGACCGTGCCGTCCCGGTGCGGTCGCTGCGTGCCGCCCTCGCGCTCGTCACCGCGGCTCCGAGTCGGCGCTGGGCCGCACCTCGGCCGACCTGGCAGACTCGATCGGGAAGGCGATGAGGAGACAGACGGTGACGGAAACGGTGGACGGCGCTGACGACGTGCAGCTGAGACAACCACGAATCGAGCCGGCGCAGCTCGACCTGGACCCACCGCAGATCGCGCTCCAACGGGAGTTCCGCCGCGTCCTGATGGTCTACAAGTTCGGCATCGACGAGATGATGACCAAGATCAACATCCTGCGGGAGGAGTTCGGCTTCGCCCACGACCACAACCCGATCGAGCACGTCAAGTCGCGGCTGAAGACCCCGGAATCGGTCGTCGAGAAGGCCGTCCGCAAGAACCTGCCGCTCACCCTCGACGCGATCCGCGAGAACATCTACGACATCGCCGGCATCCGCATCACCTGCAGTTTCATCTCCGACGTCTACCGGATCTTCGACCTGATCGCCGGGCAGCACGACGTCCGGATCGTCCAGGTCAAGGACTACATCGCGCATCCGAAGCCCAACGGGTACCGGAGCCTGCACGCGATCGTCGAGGTCCCCGTGTTCATGTCCGACCGGGTGCGGCCGGTGTTCGTCGAACTGCAGATCCGCACCGTCGCGATGGACTTCTGGGCCAGTCTCGAACACAAGATCTTCTACAAGTACGACAAGGCGGTACCCGTCGAACTGCTCGACGAACTCCGGGCAGCGGCCGCGACCGCCCGCGACCTCGACATCCGGATGGAGGCCCTGCACGACCAGGTGCACGGGCCCGACGCGTCGCCCTGACCGTCCTGCGGCCGAGCGAATGTATCGCCCGCTACCGCTGAGGAGATGGACGATACATTCGCTCGGCCCGAGTCACGGCCGCTCGGCCCGAGTCACGGCCGCTCGGCCCGAGTCACGGCCGCTCGGCCCGAGTCACGGCCGCTCGGCCCGGCTCAGGCGTCGTGCTCGGTGAAGTCCCGGTCGTGATCGGTGGTGCGGCCGTACCCGGTCTCGGTCATGCCGTGCCGCCAGTAGCCGATGACGAGGGTGGACCTGCGGTCGAAGCCCGCCTCGTTCCGCAGGTACCTGCGCATCCGCAGCACTGTCGCGGATTCGGCCGAGACCCACGCGAACCGCTTCAACTCGCCCTCGGGGATCGGCACGGCGGTCGCCGCGTCGGCCAGGTGTGTGGTGGTGCCCGCGGGGGCCCCGTCGCGGTGCACCCAGCGGATCTCGATGTCGGCGGGGGAGCGCAGGTCCTGCTGCTCACCCTCGTCGGCGACCTCGACGACGGCGGTCCCGCGGGCGCCCTCTGGTAGGCGTTCGAGCATGCGGCCGATCGCGGGCAGCGCCGTCTCGTCGCCGACGATCAGGTACCAGTCGGCCGGGGGCGCGACGATTCCGCCGCCGCCGGCCGCCGCGATGCGGTCGCCGGGACGGGCCCGCTCGACCCAGGCGCCGGCCAGCCCTTCGTCGCCGTGCCGGACGAAGTCGATGGCCATCTCGGCTGCTGCGGGATCGAGCCGCCGCACGGTGTAGGTGCGGACCTGCGCCTTGAGCGTGGGATCGGGCCACTCGAGGCGACGGCCGCCGGTGTTGACCGGCAGGTCGAGGTCGCCGTTCTCCCGCGGGAAGATCAGTTTGATGTTGGGGACGCGGGTCGGGTCGCTCGTGTAGACCTCGACCCCGCGGCCGGCGAACGTGACGCGGCGCATGCGGGGGGTGATGTCCTCGACCTTCGCGACTTCGATGACGCTGGGCAGCAGCCCGTCTTCGTTCGACATGACCCACACATTAGGTGAGGCTTTCCAACCTAAGGGGTGTCGGGTGGTTCGGCGGGCCGGTTCGGCATCGTCGCGGCCGTCACGGCCAGGCCCACTGCGGCCACGAAGAGGGCGACGAACACCGGCCCCACCGCGCCGGCGAGCCGCTCCGGCTCCAATGGGGCCGACCCGGCGCCCCCGTGCGCGGCCAGCGCCGAGTTCGCCAGCGCGCCGAACACCGCGACCCCGACCGCGCTGCCGATCGATCGGGCGAACGAATACGCCCCCGTCACCACGCCCCGCTCGGCCCACGTCACGCTCGACTGCGCCGAGATCAGCGCCGGGCTCGCGATCAGGCCCATCCCGAGACCGACCAGCACGCAGCACACCGCGACCTGCCACACCGGCGACCGCTCGTCGAGCAGCGTCAGCAGACCGGTGCCGGCCAGCACCGGCACGGACCCGATCATCGCGGTGTTGCGGAACCCGATCCGCAGGTAGAACCAGCCGGAACGAGCCGCCGCGAGCGGCCAGCCGATCGTCATCGTCGACAGGGTGAATCCCGCGACCAGTGCCGTCGTGCCCAGCGACCCCTGCACGTACGCGGGCACGTAGGAGGTCAGCCCGAGCACCACCGCGCCGACGAGGGCAGCGACCGCGCTGCTGGTCACCACCACACGACGGGCGAACACCCACGGCGGCAGGATCGGCTCCGGCGCACGCCGCTCGACCCACACGAACAGCAGCAACAGCGCCGCACCGGCCGCGAACACTCCGGCGCTCGGCGCCGACGCCCACGCCCACGCCTGCCCGCCCTCGAGCAGGCCCAGGATCAGCAGACCCGAACCCGCGGCGAGCGTCGCCGCGCCGGCCCGGTCCACCCGCCGCCGGGCGCCCGAGGGCCGTGGCTCGGCGAACGCCCGCAGCAGCACCCCCGCGGCCAGCGCACACAGCGGCAGGTTGACCCAGAAGATCCACCGCCACGACACATAGTCGGAGAACACACCGCCCACGGCGGGGCCGACGATCGCTGACATGCCCCACACGCTCGCGAGGTAGCCCTGCGCCTTCGCACGCTCGGCGACGGTGTAGATGTCGCCGGCGATGGTCTGTGCCATCGGCAGCACGGCCCCCGCCCCGAGACCCTGCACCGCGCGGAACGCGATCAGTGCCGGCATGCTCCACGCCAGCGCGCACAGCGCCGAGCCCAGCGCGAACAGCGCGATGCCGAACACCAGCACGGGTTTGCGCCCGTACACGTCCGACACCTTGCCGTACACCGGCACGAGCACGGCCTGCGTGAGCAGGTAACTCGAGAACAGCCACGGGAACTGCGTGAAGCCGCCGAGGTCCGCGACGATGGTCGGGACGGCGGTGGCCAGGATGGTGCTCTCGAGGGCGACGAGCGCGGTGGCGAGCATCAGAGCCGCGAGAATCGGTCCGCGTTCCGAGCGCAGACCCACGTCGATCCGGGGTGCGGCCGACATCACGCTCCTGTTCGGGGTGGGGTTCCGGTCACGATCATTGTCATAGTGAACGATCCGGCGATCGGACGGGGGTGCGGTGCAGGTCGGCGCGGCGCACTAGGGTGGCAGCGTGCGTCCATCACTCCAGTCCTACCCCCACCTCGCCGGCGGCAAGGTCCGGGACCTGTATGTCATAGACGACGAGCACCTGCTCCTCGTGGCCAGCGACCGGATCTCGGCATACGACCACGTGCTCGACACCCCGATCCCCGACAAGGGCCGGGTGCTCACCGCGATGAGCGTGTTCTTCTTCAACCTGCTCGAGGTGAACCACCACCTCGCCGGGGAGCCCGACGACGAACGCATCCCCGCTGAGGTCCTCGGCCGCGCCCTCGTCGTCAAACGGCTGAAGATGGTGCCGATCGAGTGCGTTGCCCGCGGCTTCCTCACCGGGTCGGGCCTGCTCGACTACCGGAAGACCGGCGCAGTGTGCGGCGTCCTGCTGCCCGAGGGCCTCGTGGAGGCCAGTCGGCTGCCGGATCCGATCTTCACCCCGGCGAGCAAGGCCGAACTCGGCGACCACGACGAGAACATCTCCTTCGAGGAGGTCGCCGACAAGGTCGGCGTGGATCTCGCCGTGAAGCTGCGCGAGGACACCCTCGACATCTACGGCCGTGCCGCGATGTACGCGGCGGACAAGGGCATCCTGCTCGCCGACACGAAGTTCGAGTTCGGCCTCGACGACGCCGGCAACCTCGTCCTCGCTGACGAAGTGCTCACCCCCGATTCGTCACGATACTGGCCCGCCGAGGGCTACGAGCCCGGCAAGGTGCAGCCCAGCTTCGACAAGCAGTTCGTGCGCAACTGGCTGACGAGCCCCGAGTCCGGCTGGGACCGTGCGTCCGACACACCGCCGCCGCCGCTGCCGCAGCACATCGTCGACGCCACCCGTGAGCGCTACATCGAAGCCTACGAACGGATCTCGGGCCTGTCGTTCGCCGACTGGTTGGGGCCGAGCGCATGACCCCGCCGATCGCCAAGCGGGTCCCGTCCGAGCGGGTCCATCACGGACACACCTTCGTCGATGAGTACGAGTGGCTCCGCGACAAGGAGAATTCCGAGGTCATCGCCCATCTCGAGGCCGAGAACGCGTGGACCGAGAAGCAGACCGCGCATCTGGCGCCGCTGCGGGAGCGGATCTTCGAGGAGATCAAGTCCCGCACGCAGGAAACCGACATGTCGGTCCCCACCCGCATGGGGAACTGGTGGTACTACGCCCGTACCGTCGAGGGTAAGCAGTACAGCATTCAGTGCCGCTGCCCGATCGCCGACCCCGACGACTGGAATCCGCCTGAGCTGGCACCGGGTGTGGAACTGCCCGGCGAGCAGGTGCTGCTCGACGGCAACGTCGAGGCGGCCGGGCACGAGTTCTTCTCCCTCGGCGCGTTCTCGATCAGCCACGACGGGACGCTGCTCGCGTACTCGGTCGACGTCGTCGGCGACGAGCGCTACACGCTGCGGTTCAAGAACCTCGGCACCGGCGAGCTGCTCGCCGACGAGATCCCCGGGACCGCGCCCGGCGCGACGTGGGCGATCGACCACAGTCACATCTTCTACCTCACCGTGGACGAGTCGTGGCGGCCGGACACCGTGTGGCGGCACCGTCTCGGCACGTCCCACACCGAGGACGTCAAGGTCTTCCACGAGCCCGACGAGCGGTACTGGGTGTCGGTGGGTACCACCCGCAGCGAGAAGTACCTGATGATCTGGGTGGGATCCAAGATCACCACCGAAGGCTGGGTGCTCGAATCCGCGGATCCGACCGGCGAATTCCGGGTGCTGCTGCCGCGCCGCGAGGGCGTCGAGTACGGCGCCGAGCATGCCGTCATCGGCGGCGAGGACCGGTTCCTGGTCATGCACAACGACGTCGTCGAGGTGGTGAACGACGCGACGGGGGAGATCACTCGCGAGAAGGCGGAGAACTTCGTCCTCGCCGAGGCGCCCGTGGACGATCCGTCGGCGCTGCGCACTCTCATCGGGCACCGGCACGACGTGCGTCTCGAGGACGTCGACGCGTTCGCCGGGCACCTCGTTCTCGGATACCGGCGGGAGGCGCTGACCCGGCTCGCGGTGTGGCCGCTGACCGCCGACGGCTACGGCGAGCTGACCGAACTCGAGTTCGACGAGGAACTCTTCGCCGTCGGTCCGGGTGCGAACCCGGAATGGCAGCAGCCGATGCTGCGGCTCGGCTTCACGTCGTTCATCACCCCCAGCCGGGTCTACGACTACGTCGTGGATTCGGGAGAGTTGTTGCTGCGCAAGGCCCAGCCGGTGCTCGGCGACTTCGACCCGGCGGCCTACGAGCAGCGCCGGGACTGGGCGGTGGCCGAGGACGGCACCCGCATCCCGCTGTCGATCGTGACCCGCAAGGGCACGCCCGAGAATTCGCCGGCACTGCTCTACGGTTACGGCTCGTACGAGGCCAGCATCGACCCCGGTTTCTCGGTGGCGCGGCTGTCGCTCCTCGACCGGGGCATGGTCTTCGCGGTGGCGCACGTGCGGGGCGGTGGCGAGATGGGCCGGCACTGGTACGAGAACGGCAAGACGCTGGCGAAGAAGAACACCTTCACCGACTTCGTCGCGTGCGCCCGGCACCTGATCGACACGGGTGTCACCGGCCCGGACCGGCTCGTCGCCGACGGCGGCAGCGCGGGCGGCCTGTTGATGGGCGCAGTGGCGAACCTGGCGCCGGAGCTGTTCGCCGGGGTCCTCGCGAACGTGCCGTTCGTCGACCCGCTCACGTCGATCCTCGACCCGTCGCTGCCGCTGACGGTGATCGAGTGGGACGAGTGGGGCAACCCCCTCGACAACCCCGAGGTGTACGAGTACATGCGCTCGTACAGCCCGTACGAGAACGTCGAGGCGAAGGACTACCCGGCGATCCTCGCGATCACCAGCCTCAACGACACCCGGGTGCTCTACGTCGAGCCGGCCAAGTGGGTGGCCAAGCTGCGTGCGACGAAGACCGGCGACTCTCCGCTGCTGCTCAAGACGGAGATGAGTGCCGGCCACGGGGGCGTGTCCGGACGGTACGAGAAGTGGCGCGAGGTGGCCTTCGAGTTCGCATGGGTGCTCGAGACCTCCGGGGCGTACCGCGGTTGAGAACCGCTGGGGCCGAATGTCACATCCATTCGATGTAATCGACACGGTGTGACATTCGGCCACAACGGCCACCGCGTGCCGCCGTTCAGCGCGGCGCGTAGCGGATCTGCGGACGGCCGGCGCGGCCGTACTCGGTGTGCCGGGAGGCGACGCCGTCGTCGGCCAGGCGCTCCAGATACCGCCACGCCGTCACGCGCGACACGCCCACCGCGCTGCCCACCTCGGCGGCCGTCAGGGGGCGCGACGCGTCCCGCAGACACCGGGCCACCGCATCGAGGGTTTGCGGCGCAACGCCTTTCGGGGACGAGGCGCGCGGATCGGAGGTCCGCAGCGCAGCCATCGCCCGGTCGATGTCGTGCTGGCCGGTGGCCGTGCCCGAGGCGCCGAGCGCGTTGCGGTAGGCCAGGTAGTGGTCGAGCTTGTCGCTCAGGGCCGCGAAGGTGAACGGCTTGAGCAGATACAGCACGATGCCCCGGGCGACGGCGGTGCGGACGACCTCGAGGTCGCGGGCGGAGGTGACGGCGATGATGTCCGGGCTCGGTCGGATCCCGCTCATCGCGGCAGCCACGTCGAGGCCGCTCATGTCGGGCAGGCCGATGTCCAGCAACACCAGATCCACCGGCTCGGCGGTCCGCGCGGCGTCGGCGACGGCACGCAGCGCGGCCTGCCCGGTGTTGGCGACGGCGACGACCGTGAACTGCGGCAGCCGATCGACGTAGGCGCGGTGGGCGTCGGCGATGCGGGGCTCGTCCTCCACGACGAGGACGCGAATCATTTTGCGCCGCCCGCGTGCTCGGC
This sequence comes from Rhodococcus sp. 14C212, assembly GCF_011058195.1. NCBI lineage: Bacteria > Bacillati > Actinomycetota > Actinomycetes > Mycobacteriales > Nocardiaceae > Rhodococcus > Rhodococcus sp. 14C212. The sequence continues at coordinate 25,525 of NZ_JAALEH010000045.1, forward strand.
CTGCATGGGGATCTCCGCGACGACCATCGAACCCAGCGACGGCTCGGTCCGCAGGGTGCCGCGGTGCCGCGCCACCACCTGCGCGACGAGGGCCAGGCCCAGGCCGTGGTGGTCCGCCTTCGTGGAGTAGCCCCGCGCCATGGCACGAGCGAGGGTTTCCGGCGACATCCCCGGCCCGCTGTCCGCCACTTCGACGATCATGTTCGAATCATCCTGCCGTATCGTCACTTCCACCCAGGGGTCATCGACGGCCCGCGCGGCGTCGATGGCGTTGTCCACCAGGTTGCCGACGAGTGTCACCAGATCGCGGGTGCCGAGCGGCGTCGCGCCCAGGGCGGTGTCGTCGGTGACGGTCAGCTCCACGCCGCGCTCGGCGGCGTCGTTGATCTTCCCCAGCAGCAGGGCGACCAGCGCGGGTTCCTGCACCGACGCGGTGAGCCGGTCGATGAGCTGCTGCGACAGGCGCAGCTCCTCCGTCGCGAACGCGACCGCCTCCTCGGGGCGTCCCAGTTCGACCATCGTGACGATGGTGTGCAGCCGGTTCGCCGACTCGTGCGCCTGCGCGCGCAGCGCGTCGGCGAAGCCGCGCACCGAGTCCAGTTCGCCCAGCACTCGCCGCAATTCGGTGCGATCCCGCAACGTCATCACCGTGGCGATCCGTCGGCCCTCCCACTGCACCGGGCTGCGGTCGACGACCAGGACGCGGTCCTCGGTGAGAAGTACGTCGCCGCGGGCGTCCGGGTCCGAGCCGGCCACCCGCAGCGCCTCGGGCAGATCCTCCGTCGTTACCGGGCCGTCGCCGAGGCCGAGCAGGCGCCGCGCCTCGTCGTTGACGACCTCCACGCGTGCGGGCTCGTCGGTGCCGAGCACGATCAGGCCCTCGCCGATCGCGTGGAGGACCGCGTCGTGGTGCTCGTAGAGCCGGCGCAGCTCGTCCGGTGCGAGTCCGAGGGTCTGGCGGCGCAGGCGCCGGCTGACGAGCACGGCGCCGGCGGCCGCGACGGCCAGGGCCGCGGCCGACAGGCCCAGGAGGGCGGGCAGCCCGCGGGCGAACTGGTCGGCGACCTTCGCGCGGGTGACTCCGACGGCGACCAGACCGACGACGCGTTCGTCGTCGAGGATCGGCGTCACCGCCCGGATGGACGGGCCGAGCGACCCGGCGTACGTCTCGGTGAACGCGGTGCCGGCGAGGGCCGGTTCGATGTTGCCGCTGAACGGCAGACCGATCATCGCGGGGTCGGTGTGGGTGTACCGGGTCCGGTCCGGCGCCATCACGACGATGAAGTCGGTGCCCGTCGCCTCCCGGATCCGTTCGGTGCGCGGTTGCAGCACCGCAGTCGGGTCCGGCGTACGCAACGCCGCGGCCGTCGAATCGGAGCCGGCCAGGGATTCGGCGATGGCGAGCACGGTGCGGCGGGTGGCGTCGTCGCTGTCGCGGCGCTCGTCGATCCCGACGAGGACGGTACCTGCGGCGATGACCAGGGCGAGCACTGCCAGCTGCAGCACCAGCAGCTGACGTGCCACGCTCATCGACGGCCGGTGCGCGGTCGGCGGCACGGACGTACTCCTTCCGGATGCCGGTGGTCCGCCTCGTGAGCGCGACGTCACCTGAACGAAATGAACGCAATCTTCACCGGGTGAGTCTGCGCTACCACCATTTCTATCAGGAACGTGACCGCGATCACGAAGTCCCCCGAAACGTCCCATCCGAGAGGATCCGCCATGAGCACGTCCACAGACTCCCGGGCATCCGGTGCCACCCCACCGGCGAAGCGCAGAGACCGGACGCACTGGCTCTACGTCGGTGTCATCGTGGCGGTGGTGGCCGGCGTCCTCGTCGGCTGGCTCGCCCCGGACGTCGCAAAGTCGTTCGGCGTCCTTGGCACGATGTTCGTCGATCTCATCAAGATGATGATCAGCCCGGTCATCTTCTGCACGATCGTCCTCGGCATCGGCTCGGTGCGGGCCGCCGCCAGCGTCGGCAAGGTCGGCGGCCTGGCGATGGTGTACTTCCTCGGCATGTCCACCGTCGCGCTCGGTATCGGACTGGCGGTGGGTAACCTGCTCGATCCGGGCAGCGGCCTGAACCTCTCTCCGGAGGCCGCCGGCACCGGCGCCGCGCTGGCCGACAAGGCCCACGCCGCGGGCGGGACCATGGACTTCATCGCGTCGATCATCCCGACGTCGCTGCTGTCGGCGCTGACCGAGGGCAGCGTGCTGCAGACCCTTTTCGTCGCACTGCTGGTCGGCTTCGCGCTGCAGGCCCTCGGAAAGACCGGCGAGCCGGTCCTGCGTGGCATCGGCTACCTGCAGAAGCTCGTGTTCAAGATCCTGTCGATGATCCTGTGGCTCGCTCCGATCGGTGCCTTCGGCGCCATCGCCAACGTGGTCGGGCAGACCGGTCTCGGCGCGGTCGTCCAGCTCGGCACCCTCATGATCGGGTTCTACCTCACGTGCGTGCTGTTCGTGTTCGGTGTGCTGGGCTCCCTGCTGCGCATGGTGTCCGGGGTGTCGATCTTCAAGCTGGTCAAGTACCTGGCCCGCGAGTACCTGCTGATCTTCGCGACGTCCTCGTCCGAGTCCGCGCTGCCCCGGCTCATCGCGAAGATGGAGCACGTCGGTGTCGAGCGCACCACCGTCGGCGTCGTCGTTCCCACCGGCTACTCGTTCAACCTGGACGGCACCGCCATCTACCTGACGATGGCTTCGCTCTTCATCGCCGATGCGCTCGGTTCGCCGCTGTCCCTGGCCGAGCAGCTCTCCCTGCTGGTGTTCATGATCGTCGCCTCGAAGGGCGCGGCCGGAGTGAGCGGCGCGGGCCTGGCCACGCTCGCCGGCGGCCTGCAGAGCCACCGCCCGGAGCTGCTCGACGGCGTCGGCCTCATCGTCGGCATCGACCGGTTCATGTCCGAGGCGCGCGCGGTCACCAACTTCTCCGGCAATGCCGTCGCCACCCTGCTGGTGGGAACGTGGACCGGCACCGTCGACCGCGGCCGCGTCCGCGACGTCCTCGCCGGCCGCATCCCGTTCGACGAGGAGACGATGGTCGACGACGGCCACGGTCCGGCCGCCGAGCCGAAGCCGGTCGTCGCCGCCGAGCCGGAAGAGAAGGTCCTGGCACGCGCCTGACCTTCCTCCACGAAATCCCTTGTGGCCGAATGTCACACCGCTTCGATCAGATCGAACCGGTGTGACATTCGGCCACAGACGTGTGCCGTCGGCTACCCACTCGGGACAGGGCCCCGGCGTGGGTGCCGACCCGGTCGACGAGGTGATCGAAGAAGGCCTGCGGGTCGGTGGCGACGACGATCTCGGCGTTCGGTTGCCGGCCCCACATGCCGGACCAGTCGGCGACCGTGGTGCCGCGGGTGAGCCGGCCGTCGAGTTCGACGTCGACCGTCGCCGGGCGGGTGGTGAACGGCACCGTTCCCAGGGCGACCGCCGCCGCGAACGGATCGTGGACGTGCGCCAGGAAACCCTGATCCTGATCGCGGTGGAATTCCATGTAGAAGCGCAGCGCATCGGACAGGTGCCGCACGACCGGGTTGGACGCCTCCGAGCGCCGTCCGCGCGGATCGTCCGGCGAGAGCACTTCGGTCGGCGAGCTTCCGGCCGCCTCGGCGATCCGGCGGACGTGCTCGGGATGCATGGCGATCGACTCGGTCGTGTCGAGGGAGCACACAATCGGCCGGCGGTCGGGCGCCACCGCGGAGAACGCGTCGAACACCGCCTTCGCGGCCTCGGGGTCCACCGCGACGTTCCACTCGGAGGTGGGTGTGGTGTTGCCCGGGTAGTTGAATGCCCCGCCCATCATGACCAGACGACGCAACCGGTGGGGGAGTTCCGGATCGAGCCGGACGGCCAGTGCGAGATTGGTGAGCGGACCGGTGACGAGCCCGACGAGTTCGCCGGGGTGGGCGCGGGTCAGCTCCACCCATGCCTCGGCGGCGCTGCGGCCCGACGGGCCGTGTCCGGGGGCGGGCAGGTCGGCGTAACCGACGCCGCGCGGGCCGTGCGTGTCCTCGGTGGTCATCAGCGGCGCGACGAGCGGGGCCTCGGATCCGGCGGCGACCTCGATGTCCGGGCGGCCGCACACCTGCAGCCACGCCAGGTTGTTCGCGGTGACCTGCTGGACGGGCACGTTCCCCGCGGTGGAGAGCACCGCGACGATCTCCGCTTCCGGGCTCGCCAGCAGATAGAGCAGGGCGAGAGCATCGTCGATGCCGGTGTCGACGTCGGCGACGAGGCGGGTGGGTTCGGGCACCCGCCCATCCTGCAGTACGCGGCCGCGGCCCGGAACGGCCGGGGCGTGCCACACCCACGTGGATGCCGACCACCCCGCGGACGGCCGGTCGATCGCGGATCCGGACCGGCGCGGGCAGGGGCGAGTGCGGTCTCAGCCGACGATGCGCCGCAACTCCTCGCGGCAGCGGCGGTAGACCTCCACCGGCTCCTCGACCTCGCCCGCGAGGGTGAGTTCGCCCCAACGCTCCCAGCTCGTGCGCCACACGGCCACGGCCGTCTCGGCAATCAGCAGGATCGTCGCCGGGTCGTAGTGCGGAACCTGTTCGGTGAGGCGGGCCCGCAGGCGGGACGTGAGGACCTGCTCCTGCGACGCGGCGAGCGCCTGCAGGTCGGGCTCTTTCGCCAGCAGGCGCGCGACGCGACGGTGTTCCTCCAGGTCGGGGTCGGTCGCCCGGCTCATCACCGCCTCCGCGGCGGCCTCGACGCTGCTCAGGACGGCGGCGGGATCCGGGCCGGAGACCTCCAGCGCGTCGATCACCAGGAGCAGGCGGCGCTGTCCGGGCAGGGCCGCCTGCTCCTTGGAGGTGAAGTACCGGAAGAAGGTGCGGGCCGAGATGCCGACCCGGTCGGAGATCTGCTGGACGGTGGTCTCGCGGACGCCCTGTTCCTCGAACAACTCGAGGGCGGCCCGGTGGATTTCCTGGTGGGTGTCCAGGCAGCGCCGGGTCCGCAGATCGCGGGGGATGTCGACGTTCATGCGGTCCTTCCTCAGCCGGTGTCCTGCGATTATGACCACCCCTGTCGATGCCGGCATGCGTGCGGCAACCCGGCCGTCGCCTGGGGGTGTCGGCTCAGGAGGGCGGCGTCGTGTCGACCAGACCGGCGGGGAGCTGGCGGAACATCTCGGCGAGCTGTGGCAGGAAGTCGCGGAAGCCGCTGCTCTTGCGCCAGAACATGCCGATGCGGCGATGTGGGACAGGATCTTCGAAGCGGAGCAGCCGGATGTCCGGTGGCTGGGTGACCGGGGTGGTGACGGCCAGGCGGGGCAACAGTGTCACCCCTACCCCGGCGATCACCATCTGCCGCAGGGTCTCCAGGCTCGTCGCCCGGAAGCCGTTGCGTTCGGCGGCTCCGGTCAGCCGGCACACCTCGAGGGCTTGGTCCCGCAGGCAGTGACCGTCCTCGAGCAGCAGAAGGCTCTCGTCCGCGATCACCGACATGGGGGCAGGTTCGACCGTGGCGGCCAGCGGGTGCGTGGCCGGGACGGCGAGCACGAAGTCCTCGGAGAACAGGTACTCCTGATGCAGGTGTTCGTCGTTGACCGGGAGCGCCAGCACGGCGACGTCGAGGTCGCCGCCGCGGAGCCGCTCGAGGAGGTCCTCGGTCTTCTCCTCGATCAACAGCAGTTCGAGATCGGGGAACCTCGCCCGCACCTTCGGTACGACATGGGGGAGCAGGTACGGCGCGAGGGTCGGGAACAGGCCGATGCGAAGCGTGCCCGACTCCGGATCGGAGGACTGCCGGGCGATCTCGCGAATGTTCGCGGTCTCGCTCAGAATGATCCGGGCCCGCTCCACGATCTGCCTGCCCGCGTCGGTCAGGGTGATCTGACGCGGGCTCCGCTCGACGAGTTCGACGCCGAGTTCCTGTTCGAGCTTGCGGATCTGGGTCGACAGCGTCGGCTGACTGACGTAGCAGGCCTCCGCCGCCCGGCCGAAGTGGCGGTGATGCGCCACCGCGGCCAGGTACTCGAGATCACGCAGGTTCACGAGGGACGAACTATCGGACGACCGCGGCGACCGAGTCCTCGGCCGGGGCGCTGGTGCGGATGAGATGGTCGAACGCGCCGAGCGCTGCCGTCGCTCCGGCGCCGGCGGCGATGACGATCTGCTTGTACGGCACCGTGGTGCAGTCGCCTGCGGCGAACACGCCGGGCACCGAGGTCTGGCCGCGGTCGTCGACGACGATCTCGCCGCGCGGCGACAGCTCGACCGTCCCGGTGAGCCACTCGGTGTTCGGCAGCAGGCCGATCTGGACGAAGATGCCCTCGAGTTCGAGTGTGTGCGCGGTCTCGGTGGTGCGGTCCTGGTAGGTCAGGCCGGTGACCTTGTGGCCGTCGCCGAGCACCTCGGTGGTCAGCGCGCTGACGACGATGTCGACGTTCGGCAGGCTGCGCAGCTTGCGCTGCAGCACCTCGTCGGCGCGCAGCACCGAGTCGAACTCGATGAGTGTGACGTGCGCGACGACGCCGGCGAGATCGATCGCGGCCTCGACGCCGGAGTTGCCCCCGCCGATCACGGCGACGCGCTTGCCCTTGAACAGCGGTCCGTCGCAGTGCGGGCAGTAGGTCACGCCCTTGTTCCGGTACTCGGTCTCGCCGGGCACGTTCATAGAACGCCACCGTGCACCCGTGGACAGGACCACGCTGCGGGCGAGCAGGGAGGCGCCGCTCTCGAGTTCGACCTCGACGAGGCCGCCCTCGGTCGCAGGCACGAGCTTCGCCGCGCGCTGCACGTTCATGATGTCGACGTCGTACTGGCGGACGTGGTTGTCGAGTGCCGCGCCGAGCTTGGGGCCTTCGGTGTAGGGCACCGAGACGAAATTCTCGATCGCCATTGTGTCGAGCACCTGGCCACCGAAGCGCTCGGCGACGACACCGGTGCGAATGCCCTTGCGGGCGGCGTAGATCGCGGCCGCGGCGCCGGCCGGGCCGCCGCCGACGACGAGCACGTCGAACGGGTCCTTCTCGTCGATCGCGGCCGCCGCCCGGTCCGCGGCGCCGGTGTCGAGCTTGCCGATGATCTGCTCGAGGCTCATGCGGCCCGAGTCGAACAGCTCGCCGTTGAGGTACACCGTCGGCACGGCCATCACCTGACGTCCGTCGACCTCGTCCTGGAACAGGGCGCCGTCGATCGCGACGTGCTTGATGCGCGGGTTGAGCACGCACATCAGGTTCAGGGCCTGCACGACGTCGGGGCAGTTCTGGCAGGACAACGAGAAGTAGGTCTCGAAGTGCAGCTCGCCGTCCAGGTCCCGAACCTGCTGCTGCAGCTCCTCGGACTCCTTCGACGGATAACCGCCGACCTGGAGCAGGGCAAGCGCGAGCGAGGTGAACTCGTGGCCCAGCGGGATGCCGGCGAAGCGGACCTCGATGTCGGTGCCGACGCGGCGCACTGCGAAGGACGGGCGGCGCGCGTCGTCGTCGCGACGCTCGTAGGTGACCTTGTCCGACATCGCCGCGATCTCGGTGAGCAGTTCGGCGAGTTCGGCGGACTTGGGTCCGTCGTCGAGGGAGGACACGAGCTCGATCGGCAGGGTCAGCCGCTCGAGGAGGGACTTCAGTTGGCCGGCAAGCGAGGCTTCGAGCATAGGGATCTACTCCATCGACGGGGGGACGGTGAGTGGGAGAAAGGCACTGCGCCAAGTGGTTCGGCGCTCCGGGGTGGCGCGGGGTCCGGCGGACCGGACCCCGCGCCGCGCTACCGGGGTGTCGAATCCGGGTGCGTCAGATCTTGCCCACGAGGTCCAGCGACGGGGCGAGGGTGTCGTCGCCCTCTTCCCACTTGGCCGGGCAGACCTCGCCCGGGTGCGACCGGACGTACTGGGCGGCCTTGACCTTGCGGACGAGTTCGGCGGCGTTGCGGCCGATGCCCTCCGCGGTGATCTCCATGAACTGGATGATGCCGTCCGGGTCGACGAGGAAGGTGCCGCGGTCGGCCAGGCCCTCGTTCTCACGCAGCACCTCGAAGTCGGTGCTGATCTGCAGGGTCGGGTCGCCGATCATGGCGTACTTGATCTTGCCGATGGTCTCGGACGAGTCGTGCCACGCCTTGTGCGTGAAGTGGGTGTCGGTGGAGACCGAGAAGACCTCGACGCCGAGCTTCTGCAGCTCCTCGTAGTGGTCGGCAAGGTCGCCGAGCTCCGTCGGGCAGACGAAGGTGAAGTCGGCCGGGTAGAAGAAGAAGATCGCCCACTTGCCCTTGATGTCCTCGTCGGACACGGAGACGAAGCCGCCCTCCTGGTAGGCGGTCGCGGAGAAGGGCTTGATCTGCTTGTTGATCAGGGCCACGTTGAACCTCTGTTCGGTCGATATGGGTTTCTGACGTTGTGAACACTAACGACTTTCGATAGATAATGCCAATCGACCGGTCCGATTCGATTGATAGTCTGCATCTATCGGTATGATTGGTCGCGCCCGTCACCGCACCATGAAGACGGCGAGAGTCGTTCTCTCCGCTGCCGAGCGGAGCCGGTGCGGCACGAGGCTCAGCCCGCCTGCAGGAACGGGTAGTCGGTGTAGCCCTCGGCGCCCGGCGAGTAGAACAACGCCGGCCGCAGCTCGTTCTCCGGGTGCTCGCCGTGCCAGCGCTCGACCAGATCGGGATTGGCGATGAGCGCCCGGCCCACCGCCACGGCGTCGGCATGGGCGGCCTCGATCAGCTGCACCGCCTCCGCACGGGTAGTCGGGGACGCGAAGCCGCTGTTGGCGATCAGCCTGCCGCGGAACCGCCGGCGCAACTCCTGCACCAGCTCACCGGCCGGGTCCTCGTGCAGCACGGACAGGTAGGCCAGATTCAGCGGGCGCACCTGCTCGAGCAGGGTGCCGTAGGTGGCCAGGACGTCGTCCCGGTCGGTTTCGTAGGCGTCCTGGATGTTGTGCTCCGGCGAGATCCGCAGCCCGACCCGGCCGGCACCGACGGCCGATGCCACCGCCGTGACCACCTCCACGACGAAACGGGCCCGGTTCTCCGGCGAGCCGCCGTACTCGTCGGCGCGCTGATTGGCGGCCGGGGAGAGGAATTCGTGCAGCAGGTAGCCGTTGGCGCCGTGGATCTCCACGCCGTCCAGCCCGGCCTCGATCGCGCGGCGGGCCGCGGCGACGAAGTCCCCGATGATCGCCCGCGCCTCCTCGGTGGTCAGCGCGTGCGGCACCGGGTACGGCTGCTTGCCCTTCTCCGTGTGCCCCACACCGTCGATCGCGATCGCGCTCGGGGCGACGACCCGCCGGCCGCCGTTCACGTCGGGGTGCGTGACCCGGCCGCCGTGCATCACCTGCAGCACGATGCGGCCGCCGCGGTCGTGCACCGCCTCGGCCACCCGCCGCCAGCCGGCGACCTGCTCGCCGGTGACGATCCCCGGCTGGCCGACGAAGGCCTGCGATTCGTGGTTCAGATAGGTGCCCTCGGCGATGATCAGCCCGGCACTCGCCCGCTGCCGGTAGTGCTCGACCACCAGGTCTCCGGGGACGCCGGAGGAGCCGGACCGCAGCCGGGTCAGTGGGGCCATGACAACGCGATTGGCGAGTTCGAGGTCTCCGAGGGTGACGGGTGTGAACAAATCCATGTCGGGCGCAACCGGGCTGGCGTACCCGCGATTCCCGAACGTAACCGACTGCGACCGGCGTCACGCTCGCCGCGACGGTTGTGCCGGGTCACGCTGCGCGCGAAGATGGTCCGATGACCGGCCACGTCGAGGTCCGGGCGTACGCCGAGCTGAACGACTTCGTGGCGCCCGAGTCGCGGGGCATCGCGGTGCGGCGGCCGTTCCGCGCGCATCAGACGGTCAAGGACGTCGTCGAGGCGATGGGCATACCGCACACCGAGGTCGATCTGATCGTGGTCGACGGCGAGCCGGTGGACTTCGCGTACCGGCCGCACGCGGGCGCCCGCATAGCGGTCTATCCCTTGTTCGAGGCGCTCGACATCGAGCCGATCACCCGGCTGCGGCCGGTTCCACTGCGCGACCCCCGATTCGTGGTCGACGTCAACCTGGGCCGGCTGGCGCGCCTGCTCCGGCTGCTGGGGTTCGACGTGATCTGGACCTCCGACATGGACGACGCGGAACTGGCGCGGATCGGGCGTGCGGATCAGCGGATCCTGCTGACCCGCGACCGGGGACTGCTCGAGCGCCGGGAGATCACCCACGGGCTGTTCGTGCACGCCGACCGCCCGCTCGAGCAGATCGTCGAGGTCGTCCGCCGACTCGATCTCGCGGCGCGGTTCGCCCCGCTCACCCGGTGCCTGCGCTGTAACGGCCGGCTCGTCCCGGTGCCCAAGGACGAGGTGCTCGATCAGCTCGAGCCGCTCACCCGCCGCTTCTACGACGAGTTCGCCCGGTGCACGGACTGCGGACGCATCTACTGGGCCGGGTCGCATCACCGGAAGCTGGTCGCCCTCGTCCGGGAGATCGGCGCGGAGGTCTGACGCCCTCAGATCCGCAGGCCGACCTCGACGATCGCCTGCGCGACGGCGCGCACCGGAGCCTGATGACGGCGCGCGTAGGCGCGGATCAGCTCGAACGCCGCGGCCGGCGTGACGCCGCGGGCCTGGGCGGTGACGCCCTTGGCCTGCTCGACGACGATGCGGGCGTCGAGCGCGGTCTGCAGCTGCGCGGAGAGCTGCTCCTGCTGGCGCAGCTTGTCCGAGTTGACGATGTAACCGGTGGCCATGTCGGCGAACACCTGCGCGGCGGCGAGCTCGTCGTCGGCCCATTCCCGGGGCGCGCGGCAGTAGAGGTCCAGGGCGCCGACCTTGACCTCGCCGAGCTGCATCGGGACGCCGGCGACGGCGGCGATCTCCAGCCGCCGCGCCTCGGCGGCGAATTCCGGCCACAGATCGTCGCGGCGGCGGACATCCGGAACGGCGATGGTCTCGCCGTGCGCGAAGGCGTGCGCGCACGGTCCGGCGGCGAATCGTTCCTGGCACCGCTCCATCGCCTCGATCCGTTCGCCGGCGGCGGTGACGAACCGGAGCCGGCCGTCGACGTGCAGAGTCACTCCCGCTCCCGACAGCTCGAGCACGGTGGTCACCTTGCGGACGACTGCGTCGAGGGCGGCGTCGACCTCGTACGGGGTGAGGAGGCGCTGCGCGAACTTCGACAGCGCGGCGACGAATTCCTTGTGCCGGTAGGCCATCACCACCCCCTGTACCGCGCGGACGGGCCCGGTTTCCGTCGTCTGTACCGAGTGTTCCCCGAAACGCCGAGACAATGCCGCGAAAGTCCGGATCCGGCCCGCTCGACGTCGCCGAGTGGCGTCGAGCGGCCGGATCCCTAGGATTCGATCACGCGATCTGGGCGCCGCGAGGGCGTGGGTGACGGAGAAGGAGGCTGCGCGATGACCGACGAAGCCGGCGCTCGGGATGTCCCCGTCCCCGCGGCGAGACCCGAGTTCCGGTCCAGCTACCGCCACGGCTTCCTGCGGGTCGCGGCCTGCGCGACGCCGACGACGATCGTCGATCCGGCGGCGAATGCGGCGGCGGTGCTGCGGGCCGCCCGGGTCTGCCATGACGACGGGGTCGGGCTGGCGGTGTTTCCCGAGCTGACGCTGACCGGGTACTCGGTCGAAGACCTGTCGATGCAGGACACCGTGCTGGAGGCGGCCGAGCGGGCACTGGCGGAGATCGTCGCCGGCTCGGCCGGCCTGCTGCCCGTCCTGCTGGTGGGCCTGCCGCTGCGGCACCGGCACCGGATCTACAACGCTGTCGCGGTCGTCCACCGCGGGCGGGTTCTGGGGGTCGCCCCCAAGTCGTATCTGCCGACGTATCGGGAGTTCTACGAGCGCCGCCAGATCGCGCCGGGGGACGACGCGCGCGGCACGGTCCGGGTCGCCGGTCACGACGCACCGTTCGGTCCCGATCTGCTGTTCGAGGCCACCGACGTTCCCGGCCTGGTGCTCCACGTGGAGATCTGCGAGGACATGTGGGTCCCCATCCCGCCCAGCGCGGAGGCCGCCCTGGCCGGCGCGACGGTGCTGGCGAACCTGTCGGGCAGCCCCATCACCGTCGGCCGCGCCGAGGACCGGCACCTGCTGGCTCGTTCGGCGTCGTCGCGGTGCCTGGCCGCCTACGTGTACTGCGCGGCGGGAGCGGGGGAGTCCACCACCGACCTGTCCTGGGACGGGCAGGCGATGGTGTACGAGAACGGAATGCTGCTCGCCGAGACCGAGCGGTTCCCGCGCGGCGAACAGCACGCGGTGGCCGACGTCGACCTGGAACTGCTGCGCAACGAGCGCACCCGCATGGGCACCTTCGACGACAACCGGCGTCATCACGCGGCCCGCCTCGACGCGTTCCGCCGCATCGCGTTCACCCTCGCGCCTCCGCTCACCGACATCGGGCTGCGGCGCCGGGTGGAGCGATACCCCTTCGTGCCGTCCGACCCGGGCCGCCTCGAGCACGACTGCTACGAGGCGTACAACATCCAGGTCGCCGGGCTCGAGCAGCGCCTGCATGCGCTGAGTGGTCCGAAGCGCGGCGGTCCGAAGGTCGTCATCGGCGTGTCGGGCGGACTGGACTCCACGCACGCGCTCATCGTCGCCGTCAAGGCGATGGACCGTCTCGGCCGTCCGCGCGAGGACGTGCTCGCCTTCACCCTCCCGGGGTTCGCGACGAGCGAGCGGACCCGGGAGAACGCCCGCCGGCTGTGCCGCGCGCTCGGGGTGACGCTCGAGGAAATCGACATCACCCGTGCCGCGCGCGTGATGCTGGAGGATCTGGGTCACCCGTTCGCGCGCGGGGAACGGGTCTACGACATCACGTTCGAGAACATTCAAGCCGGGCTGCGCACCGACTATCTGTTCCGGGCCGCGAACCAGCGCGGCGGCTTGGTACTCGGGACGGGTGACCTGTCGGAGATCGCGCTCGGCTGGTCGACCTACGGCGTCGGCGACCAGATGTCGCACTACAACGTCAACGCCGGGGTGCCGAAGACACTCATCCAGCATCTGATCCGCTGGGTCGTCTCGTCCGGGCAGTTCGACGACGAGGTCGGCGCCACCCTCGAGGCCGTGCTGGGCACCGAGATCAGTCCCGAGCTCGTCCCGGTCGAGGAGGGGGAGACGCCGCAGAGCACCCAGGCCACGATCGGTCCCTACGACCTGCACGATTTCTTCCTGTTCCAGGTGCTGCGCTTCGGATTCCGGCCGTCGAAGATCGCCTACCTCGCATGGCAGGCCTGGCACGAGGCCGGCGCCGGGGACTGGCCGCCCGGCCATCCCGAGCATGCCCGCCGCGGGTACGACCTGCCCGAGATCCGGCGGTGGCTGGGCGTGTTCGTCCAGCGGTTCTTCGCCTTCAGCCAGTTCAAGCGGTCCGCGATGCCGAACGGGCCGAAGGTCGCCGCCGGTGGGTCCCTCTCACCGCGCGGGGACTGGCGTGCGCCCTCCGACGCGTCCGCGCGCATCTGGCTCGACGAACTCGACCGGGAGGTGCCGGAGGACCGGGGCTAGGTTCCGAGGACTTCCGTCAGCGGTGAGACGGCTCGTCGCCCGCGCATCGCCGCCGAGATGCCGTCGAGGATGTGCTCGAGGACAGCCGCCGACGTGGCGAAGTTGAGCCGCACGAATCCCGCTGCCGCGCTTCCGAAGGGTGTGCCGCCGTCGACCAGCACCCGACCGAGGTCCCGGATCCGGCGGATCGGATCGTCGACGGCTGCGGCCGAGACATCGACCCAGCTGAGGTAGGTGGCTTCCGGCAGATGGTGGCGGGCTTCCGGCAGGTACTCGCGCAGGACCGTGTCGACACGTCGCCGGTTGCGGTCGAGCACCCGTAGCAGCGTGTCCTGCCAGCTCTGACCGCGTTGCCATGCGGCCAGTGTGCCGAGCACCGCCGGGGTCGATACGGTTCCGTACAGGTCGGGCGGTTCGCCGTCCCGCATGGCGAGTAACTGCTTCGACCCGTAATGCGCGACGGCGCAGCGCAGTCCGGCGATGTTGAACGCCTTTCCGGCCGACGTGACGGTGATCGTCCGAGCTGCCGCCTCCGGACTGATCGACGCGAACGGGATGTGCCGGTGCGGCGCGTAGATCAGCTCCGCATGAATCTCGTCGCTGACGACGAGAAGGTCGAACTCGACGGCCAGCTCGGCGATGCGGGTGAGTTCGGAACGGGTGTGGACGCGTCCGGTCGGGTTGTGCGGATCGACCAGGACGAGCACTTTCGGGCGCGCGGCGGCGAGCGACGCCCTGAGCGCATCGAAGTCGAGCCGCCACCCGTCCTGGGTGTCGGCGAACGGGAACTCGACCGTCCTGCGGCCCATGGCCGCGATGGTGGCCAGGAAGGGCGGATAGTTCGGAGTCTGGATCACGACGGCGTCACCGCGCCCGGTGTGCAGGTGCAGGATCAGTTGCAGGGCCTGGATGAGATCGGTCTGCTCCCGGACGTCGGCGGGGTCGATCGTCCATCCGTATCGGGCCTGCATCCGCCGGGCGAACTCCGCCCGCAGCGGGGTGCCGCCGAGCCAATCGGGGTAGCCGAGTTCTCCCGACCGGGCCGAGTCGCACAGCGCGTCCCGGATCTCGGGGGCGATCGGGAAGTCCATGTCGGCCACCCAGGCCGGCAGGGCGCCCACGCGGACGGCACGTGCCCACTTGACGCCGGTGCGACGGACGAGATCGCCGATCTCGATGTCGTCGAATCCGGGATACCGGGCCTCCGATGCCGGAGGCAATCCGGTCATCGGACGGCCCCGGAACGGAGGTCCCCCGAGCGGTCCATGCAGTGAGTGTGCCCCGCGCCGCGTACCGGACGGAAGCGAACCCGAAACCCGATCCGTCCTCGTCCGCAACTGCCCGTGCACTCCGCGAGTCGTTGATCGAAGCGCGAAAGCGCCCGGCTGCCGTGCCGACTGCCGCCACCCGACCACTGGACAGACTGACCTGGCGGGCCTGTGTCCCCGTCGCGTGGGAGTCGAGCGCTGCGGTCACGTGGCCGGTGATGTGGCGGCGTGAACATTCGAGTTCTGCGCAACGGTGAAGTGCCGGTCGGTGCCGGGGCGCTCGATTTCGTCCAGGGCGGCCACGGCGAGGTCCTCGGCGGTGATGCGTGAGGTGCCGTCCGGCTCGGTGAGCAGGGTGGTGGTTCCCCGTCGGTACCTGCCGGTGCGGGTGCCGGGTTCGAGGATCGCGGGCGGGCTGAGGTAGGTCCAGCGGTGGTTCGGGTGCTGGGCGCAGGTGCGGAGCTGGGTGGTACTGGCCTCGGCGATCGCTCGCCATTCGGTCGGCACGTAGTCCGGATCGTCGATGACCAACAGGTCGTCCTGGTGAGGTGAGCGTAGGGGTCCGGCCCCGCCGATGACGAGTAGACGGGCCCCGGCGCGGGCCGTGGCGTCCAGCACTGCGGTCGTGAGGGGCGCTATCGTCTGCTCCTGGCCGGGAGCGGCACGGACGACGAGGATCGCGGCGTGGGCGTCGGCGAGTGCGGCAGCGAGTTGCCCGGGTGCGACGGCATCGACGGCGAGGGGAGTGACGCCGGGGTCCGGGGGTGTGCCGGGGTGCCGGGCGGCGGCGGTGACGCGGTGCCCGCGGGAGGCGGCTTCGGTGACGAGGCGCGAGCCGACCATGCCGGTGGCGCCGATGACGGTGATGTTCACGACGGAAGTCCTTTCCTCGTACGGGGTCGAGGGACGATCTGCCCCGCGCCCAGCGCCGTGACGGCGAGCGCGAAGCCGACAAGTTGGAGTGCGCCGAGGGTTTCGCCGGCCACAAGGACACCGAGGGCGGCGGCCACGAGGGGGGAGAGCAGCCCGAGCAGCGCGGTCGCGGTGACCGGCAGGGTGCGCAGGCCGTGGAACCAGAGGGTGTAGGCCAGAAGACCACCGATGATGCCGAGCCAGAGGTAGCCCGCCACGGCAGGGGCGCCGATCCGGCTGGGAATCCCCTCGAGCAGCAGCGTCGGGGCAAGCAGGACCAGGCCGCCGGCGGTGAGCTGCCAGGCTGCGAAGCCGATCGCGCCGACTCCGTCGGGCCGGCCCCACCGTGCGGTGAGAACGACGCCGATTCCCATTGCGGCGGCACCGGCCAGACCTGCGACGATGCCGACGGGGTCGAACATCGCTCCGGGGCCCGGCACCACCAGCCCCACCCCGATCACGCCGATGACGCCCCAGCTCAGGCGCCGGAGCGAGAGGCGTTCGGACAGAACGATCACGGCGAGGACGGCGACGATGATCGGCTGGGTCGCCCCGAGCGTGGCGGCCACTCCGCCGGGCAGTCGTTCCGCGGCGAGGAACAGCAGCGGGAAGAACAGGCCGATGTTCAAGGTGCCCAGCACTGCGGCCTTCCACCACCATGCCCCGCGCGGAAGCGTGCGGGAGAGCAGGAGGGCGAGTACACCTGCGGGCAGAGCGCGCACGAGTGCGGCGAACAGGGGGTGGTCAGGGGGTAGCAGTTCGGTGGTGACGAGATAGGTGGTACCCCACACCGCCGGGGCCACGGCGGTCATCGCAGTCAGCGCCGCACGGTTCGTCACCGGGCCGGGCGACGTGGGCGGGACCGTTGTCGTCGTAGTCACCCCACCACTGTCGTGCCCTTGGTTCGATGAGTCCAACACATGCTTTGCATCGCAACGATCGTGCTGCACGATAAATACATGGATTTGCAGCAACTGCGGTACGTGCTCGCCGTGGCCGAGAAGCGGAACTTCACCCGAGCGGCCGAGCAGTGCTTCGTCGTCCAGTCGGCGCTCAGTCACCAGATCAAGGCGCTCGAACAGGAGCTGGGCGTGCCGCTGTTCGCCCGGACCAGCCGCCGGGTCGAACTCACCGAGGCCGGGGCGGCGTTCCTGCCCGCTGCGCGGGCGAGTGTGGAAGCCGCCGAGCGTGCCGCTGCCGACGCGGCCGCGACCGTAGGGCAGATTCGGGGCACGCTGACGATCGGTGTCATCCCCACCGTGACCGCGATCGACATTCCCGCTGTGTTGGGCGAATTCCACCGCGCCCACCCGGCGGTGCGCATCGCGCTACGACACGGCGGCAGCGACGAACTCATGACCGCGATCCGGGCGGGCGACGTCGACGTCGCCGTGCTGGGCCTGCCCGACGCGACCACCCCCCACCGTGTCCGGTCCGTCGAGTTGGCCCGCGAACGTCTCGTCGTCGTACTCGCCGCCGATCATCGACTGGCGGGGCGGCGCCGTCTGCGCCTGCGCGATCTGACCGAGGAGACCTTCGCGGATTTCCCTGCCGGCACCCAGGGACGCGCACAGAGCGACCTCGCCTTCGATGCCGCCGGCCTGCGGCGCGAGGTGACCTTCGAATCGATGTCCACCGCGCTGATCCTCGACCTCGTGAAACAGGGCCTCGCCGTCGCGCTCCTGCCCCCGGCATTCGTCCCCTCGAACCCGGACCTGGTCACGGTACCCGTGGCCGACGGGCCGACCCGAGTCGAATACCTCGCCTGGAGCGACTTCAATCCCGCCCCCGCCGCGGTGGCATTCCTGGACGCGCTGCACTCCCGAATGTCATCGAATTGACGTTATTCCCAAACGATTCCGATGCAACCATCGCCCTGAGTGGCTGAGACCGGTCAACGAGGATCCGGCGCCGGAGGTGATCGACGATCTTCGGCATCCGCCGATTTCACGGTACGGTCCACTTGCGAAGGGGCGCGGTATGTCCGTATCGAAAACCAGGCCGAGGGGACGGCTCATGCCGACCAGCGCGGGCACCCATGAGGGGCGCATCGACAGTGCGGCCCCGGGAGGGGGCAGACCGCGCGAAGGCGGTGCTCCCGTTCGGCACCGTCGAGACCTGGCCGAACACGACCCACTCCCTGCCAATGCGGGTTGCCGACCCGCTCGAGGACCGACTCGAGGAGTTCTGGGCCGACCACGAGGAGTAGCGCGGTTGGTGGGTGGGTCAGCCACGGCGTAAGGCGCGGCCATCGGGCAGGGTTCGGCCGCTCAGAAGCGCCACCAGGCGGCCGCTGTCGGCCCGCACCACCTCGCCGCTTCCCCAGCTCCAGTCGGTGTCGTCAGCCTCGAGCCGGACCCCGGTCAGGTCGATCCCGAACAATGCGCCGTTCGCGGCGGTGAGCTGGTCGAGGACGGCAACCACGGCCTCGACCGGCGCAACCGTCGGCCGGTCGAGCGCGACCGTGACGTCGAGGGAGTGGATCACCGCATGGCTGAGCGCACCGGCCGCCCCGCCACCCGGCGGCTGCCACTCGTGCAGCAGCGGCGACCGGAGGTGGGCCAGGTGTTCGGCGACCGGCAGGGAGGCGTCGCGGGCGGCCACGGTGTCGGACAGCAGGGTGAAGTCGCCGCCCGCCGCCGCCATCTCGGCTCCGAACTGCTCGGGTGTGAGCCGCGCCGGCATCGTTACGTGCGCGACCACGTGGCGGACCTGCCACTTCTCGCAGAGCGACGGGGCGTCCCAGGTCTCGGCGGGCGCGGAGGCGAGAAAGTCGGCGAGGCCGTCGTACGTCGGCGGTACCCCGGACTGCAGGTTGGTCACGGTCGGTCCCCTTTCGGTCGTTTGGGCAAGGTGCTCCTCGAACCTGTCGAGGGAGGTGAGGAAGCCGGCGCGGCCTCGGGTGAGCGCTTCGGCAGCTGATGCACTGAGTTCCTCCCCGCACTGTCGATGACGGTGATGCGGAGGTTGAGACTCCACGGGTCGGACAAACTCATCGGTGGGAATCGTCACTCATCCGCATGCGGATCACGGTCACCGCCGTCTCGCACCGCGCCGACGCCTGTCGAACCTGAGCGGACCGCTCACGGTGCCCACGCCGGGTCGCGCAATTCCAGCACGAGGGCATTATCTTCACCTGCACGCCGGGTCGAGCCGAGTCCCCCGGGCACCCAACCGGACCGCGCTGTGCTACGGCG
>NZ_JAALEH010000046.1:0-43264 GCF_011058195.1 Rhodococcus sp. 14C212
CCCCGCACCGCCGCCACCACCGGTGGAGGACCTCGTCGGCGTGCAGACCCAGGCCGGCAGGCTCACCGAGTGGCTGAAGCTGGCCCTCGACGAACCCGAACTGCTGCGCACCCTCGGCGCCTCCCCCCACCTCGGAGTGCTGATCACCGGGCCCGCCGGCGTCGGCAAGGCCACCCTCGCCCGCGCGGTGCTCGCCGGCCGACGCGTCGTCGAGCTCGACGGGCCGAGCGTGGGCGCGACCGCCGCCGACGATCGGCTGCGCCGGGTGACCACCGCCGTCGCCGACCTGGCCGCCGGCGGGGTTCTGCTCGTCACCGACATCGACGCCCTGCTGCCCGCCACCCCCGAACCGGTGTCGGCGCTGATCCTCGACCAGCTGCGCCGCGCCGTCGACACCGTCGGGGTCGCGCTCGTCGCGACCACGGCGCACCCCACCGAGGTGGACTCGCGGGTCCGCTCCCCCGAGATCTGCGACCGGGAACTGGCCCTGCCCCTGCCCGACGGCGCCACCCGTCGCGCCCTGCTCGACGTGCTGCTGCGCCGGGTGCCCACCGACAACCTCTCGCTCGACGCCGTCGCCGCCCGCGCGCCCGGCTTCGTCGTCGCCGACCTGGCCGCCCTGTGCCGGGAGGCGGCGCTACGGGCGGCGGCGCGGGCGAGCCGCGACGACACCGAGCCGAGGCTCACCCAGGGCGACCTGCTCGGTGCGCTCGAGGTGATCCGCCCGCTGTCGCGATCGGGTACCGAGGAGCTGGCCATCGGCAGTGTCACCCTCGACGACGTCGGCGACATGGTCGACACCAAACAGTCGCTCACGGAGGCGGTGCTGTGGCCGTTGCAGCACCCCGACTCGTTCGCCCGCCTCGGCGTCGAGCCGCCGCGCGGTGTGCTGCTCTACGGACCGCCGGGTTGCGGCAAGACCTTCCTGGTGCGCGCGCTGGCCAGCTCGGGACAGCTGAGTGTGCACGCCGTCAAGGGCGCCGAGCTGATGGACAAATGGGTGGGCGCCTCGGAGAAGGCCGTGCGGGAGCTGTTCCAGCGGGCCCGCAACTCCGCACCGGCGCTGGTGTTCCTCGACGAGATCGACGCGCTCGCCCCGCGCCGCGGGCAGAGCTCCGACTCGGGTGTCACCGACCGGGTGGTATCCGCCCTGCTCACCGAACTCGACGGGGTCGAACCGCTGCGAGACGTCGTGGTGCTCGGCGCCACCAACCGGCCCGACCTGATCGATCCGGCCCTGCTGCGCCCCGGCCGGCTCGAGCGGCTGGTGTTCGTGCCGCCGCCGGACGCCGAGGCGCGCGCCGCGATCCTGCGCACCGCCGGCAAGTCGGTACCGCTGGCCGACGACGTGGACCTCGGCGCCCTCGCCGCGGACCTCGACGGCTACTCCGCGGCGGACTGCTCGGCGCTCCTGCGGGAAGCCGCGCTCGCGGCGATGCGCCGCAGCGTCGACGCCGCGGCGGTTACCGCCGGCGATGTGGCGGCGGCCCGGAAGGCGGTGCGCCCGTCGCTGGAGGCCGCGCAGGTCGAACACCTGCGGGCCTACGCCGAGGGGCGCTGACGATGCCGGCGACGACGGTGCGGTTGGACGAGCCGGTCGCGGGTCTCGCGGCGTTGTGCGCGGGTGCCCTCGCCGGCTTCGCTGTAGCGGTGGACGGGGTGGCGCTCCCCGTCGCTACGGGCAGCGCCACCGGGCCGATCGTGTTCGCGGTGGCGGCGGTGCTCGCGGTCGCGGGCCTGCAACACTCGGGGTCGCGCCGCACGGCGTGGTTGCTGGCGGCCGGCTGCACGGTGGTGCTCGGAACGGTGCGCTTCGCGGTGCCCGCCGCCGACCCCGACACCCTTACCGTGCTGCACCTGATCAGTGCGGGAGCCGCCGGGATCCTGCTCGGGGCGGCGGTCGCCGCGACGTGGGGCGAACCGGTCGGGCAGTGGGCGGTGGTCGTCGGGGCGTGGGCAGTGTTCCTGCTCGCCGGCCCGATGGGGACGTCCCTGCAGTCGTCGGCGCTGCCGTCGCCGCTGCAGTGGCCGCTCGCCGTCGCGGCCGGGGCCGTGGTGCTCGCCGCGTTCGTCGCGGGGGCCGGGGCCCGGGTGCAGCGGCCGGACGCGCGGCTGCCGATGGTCGCGGTCGGCGCGACGGCGGCGCTGACCGTCGGCATGCACGTGCTCGCCGGCTGGATGGACGAGCAGGCCACCTCGGCAGCGGTGTGGATGTGGCCGGCCGCCGCGGCCGTGCTCGCCGCGACGGTGCTCGGCACGGAGGCCGTCGCCCGTTTCCTGCCCTTCGCGGACGGCCGGTTCCCCGTCGCCGCGCTCGGGGCGACGGCCGCGGCGTACCCGCTGGTCGACGACCTTGCCGGGAGGGAGGTGTCCGCTTGGGTGCCCGCGGCCGGGGTGCTGGCAGTCGCGGCGGGAGCCGCGCTCGCATGGCGGGTCCCGCGGGTCGAGCTGGGCCTGGGGGTCGCCCTGGTCGTCACGCTGACCGCGGCGCTGTGGCCCGACGCCGCGGCGGACGGCCCGCAGTTGCTGGTGCGCGTGGCGCTGGTCGCCGCGGGCACCGGCCTGGCCCTGGGGGCGGCGCTGCCCGGTGCGGCACCGGTCGCCGCGATGGGCCTGGTGCTGCCGGTTGCGGCGGCCCCGGTCGCCGCGGTGTGGGCCTTACCCGCCGACCCGCGGCTGCTCACCGGTGCGCTGGCGGCGACCGGGGCGGTATGCGCCTGGCGCTGCCGGGGCTGACGTGGCCGGTCTCACTCGGCCCGGACGAGACCGAGGGCGGACAGATGCTCGAACACAAGCATCGAACCCGGTGCGACCTCGGGCAGGGCGCCGTACTCGGCGACGGTGAACCAGCCGAGCTCGGCGATCTCCGCCGCCGGGCGCGGTTCCCCGGCGAGCTCGGCCGTGAAGCAGGTCATGTACAGGCGGGTGCCGACCGGGTGGCCGAAGGCCTCGGCCTCGAAGATCCCGATCTCGGCGACGGTGCCGTCGACGAGGCCGACGCCGAGTTCCTCGCGGATCTCCCGGTGCAGGGCCTGCTCGGGGGTCTCGCCGGGATCGATCTTGCCGCCCGCCATGTAGAAGGCGGTCTTGCCGGCGGAGCGGGTCTGCAGCAGCCGTCCGTCGCGGACGTACGCGAGCGCGGCGGTACGGATCGGTCCGGTGTCGGGCATGAGGGCACTCTACGATGGGAATCGGACACCGGAGCGTCGGCGGCCGGTTCGCAACCATGCGAATGATCCCGGTAAGCTGACATCGAATCCGATTTGTCCATTTGCATAGCAGCGCGTGTATCGGGATTTCCCGGGTCCGCGTGGCTCAGGCATCGCCCCCTGTGGGTGACGCACAACAATTGCAAGCCTGTTACACCCCGCCGCCAGGCCCGACCCCGACGGAGTGCCTTTTGCTCGCCATACTCATCGCCCACGCGGTCGCCACTCTCGTCGCGCCGCCTCTGGTCAGAGTCATGGGGAGAAATGCGTTCCTACCGCTGGCGCTGGTGCCACTGGCGAGCCTCGGCTGGGTGATCGGCAACTGGGGCACGGAACGCACCCTGCACATCGCGTGGGCGCCGGGCCTGTCGATGGACATCGACATGCGCTTCGACTCCCTCGCGGCAATCATGTCGGCGCTGGTGCTGGGCATCGGCGCGCTCATCCTGCTCTACTGCGCCCGGTACTTCACCGACGCCGAGCCCCGGCTGGGGATCTTCGCCGCCGAGATGGTCGCCTTCGCCGGCGCCATGTTCGGCCTGGTGACCAGCGACAACATGCTGGTCCTCTACACGTTCTGGGAACTGACCACCGTGCTGTCGTTCCTGCTGGTCGGCCACTACGCGGAGCGGGCGTCGAGCCGCCGCGCCGCCACCCAGGCCCTGCTCGTCACCACCGCCGGTGGCCTCGCGATGCTCGTCGGCATCATCGTGCTCGGGCAATTGGTGGGCAGCTACAACCTCTCCGACGTGATCGCGGCCGCCCCGAGCGGCTGGCTGGCCGGGGTGGGTGTCGCCCTGGTGCTGGTCGGCGCCCTGTCGAAGTCCGCGGTGGTGCCGCTGCACTTCTGGCTGCCCGGCGCGATGGCGGCCCCGACCCCCGTCTCCGCGTACCTGCACGCCGCCGCGATGGTCAAGGCGGGCATCTATCTGGTGGCGCGGCTGGCTCCGGCCTTCGCCGATGCGGCGCCGTGGCGGCCCATCGTCGTCACCCTCGGCCTGGCGTCGATGCTGCTCGCCGGCTGGCGCGCGTTCCGGGCCTTCGACCTGAAACTGATCCTGGCGTTCGGCACCGTCAGCCAGCTCGGTTTCCTCATCGCCCTGGTGGGGATCGGCAGCCGGGAGGCGGCGTTGGCCGGCATGGCCATGGTCGTGGCCCATGCGATGTTCAAGGCCTGCCTGTTCATGGTGGTCGGCATCGTCGACCACGGCGCCGGCACCCGCGACATCCGCAAGCTCGCGCACCTCGGGAAGCGGGCGCCGTTCCTCGCGGCCGTCGCGGCCGTGGCCGCGATGAGCATGGGTGGCCTGCCCGTGTTCATCGGGTTCGTCGGCAAGGAGGCGGCCCTCGAGGCCGTGCAGGTGACGACCCTGCTGAGCCCGTGGGCCCGGATCGCGGTGCTCACCGCGATCGTCGCCGGGTCGATCCTCACCGTGGCGTACAGCATCCGGTTCGTGTGGGGCGCCTTCGGACGCAAGCAGCTCAAGCGCCCGAGTCCGGCCGTGCAGAACTTCCACGCCGCGGGACCGCTGTTGCTGTTCTCCCCGACCGTCCTGGCCTTCGGCGGGCTGGCCGCCGGACTCGCGGCGCCGTGGATCGACACGCTGCTCTCCCCCTACGCGGACACGCTGCCCAGCACCCTGGACAAGCCCTACCACCTCGCGCTGTGGCACGGCGTCGGCCTTCCCCTCGTGCTGACCGCAGTCGTCGTGGCCGGTGGCACCGCGCTGTACTTCGCACACCGCGCCATCTCTCGCCTGAGGTTCGAGCGTCAACTGTTCGGCAACGCCGACCGCATGTACGACGCGACGCTGCGCTTCATGGACACCGTGTCGATACGGCTGACCGGTTCCACCCAGCGAGGCTCGCTGCCGCTGACCCAGGGCATCATCCTGGTCACCCTGGTGGTGCTGCCCACCACGCTGCTGCTGGTGTTCGGCCCCGAGCGGGACATGGCGGTGCGGTGGTGGGACTCGTCCGTCCAGTTCGCGGCGGCGGCCATCATCATGTGCGGCGCCCTGGCGGCGACGGTGATGCGCAACCGCCTCGCCGGCGTGCTGCTCGTGGGCCTGACCGGATACGGGTGCGGCTTCCTGTTCGCCCTGCAGGGCGCCCCGGACCTCGCACTCACGCAGTTCCTCGTCGAGACGCTGACCCTCGTCATCTTCGTGCTGGTGCTGCGCAAGCTCCCCGCCGAGTCCCGTCCCGAACACGTCGTGGGCCGGAAGCTGCCGCGCGCCCTGCTCGGCATCGCCGTCGGCGCCGCGGTCACGACGATCGGGGTGTTCGCCACGAACGCCCGCACCGCCGACCCGATCGCGCTGCTGCTGCCGGAGGCGGCCTACGAACTCGGCAACGGCAAGAACGTGGTCAACGTGCTGCTCGTCGACATCCGGGCGTGGGACACCCTCGGGGAGATCTCCGTGCTGCTCGTCGCGGCGACGGGCGTGGCGAGCCTGGTGTTCCGCACCCGCCGCTTCGGTTCGGCGCCGCGCGTCTCGGACGCCCCCGCGGCGCAGCTCGACGCGATGTCGTCGAGCACCGAGACGACGTGGCTGCGTGGCGGGGACCTCATCGACCCGCGGCACCGCTCGCTCGTCCTCGAGGTCACGACCCGCCTGGTGTTCCCGACGATGATGGTGCTGTCGGTCTACTTCTTCTTCGCCGGGCACAACGCGCCCGGCGGCGGCTTCGCCGGCGGCCTGATCGCGGGGCTTGCGCTGGTGCTGCGGTATCTGGCCGGTGGTCGCTACGAGCTCGGCGAGGCGGTGCCCATCGACGCGGGCAAGATCCTCGGCCTGGGTCTGACGTTCTCGGCGGGCACCGCCCTGGTCTCCCTGTTCCTCGGCGCGCCGCCGCTGTCGTCGGCGACCGTCGAGATGACGCTGCCGCTGCTCGGCGACATCAAGCTCGTCACCGCACTGTTCTTCGACCTGGGGGTGTATCTGATCGTCGTCGGCCTGGTACTCGACGTGCTCCGCAGTCTCGGCGCGCGTCTCGATGCGGAGATCGTGGGTGAGAAGCGATGAGCGCGAATCTGACCATGCTCGCTCTGGTCGGGGTGCTGGTCGCCTCCGGGGTGTACCTGCTGCTCGAGCGCAGCATCATCAAGATGCTGCTGGGGTTGCTGCTGATCGGCAACGGCATCAACCTGCTGATCCTCACCCTCGCCGGGCCGGCCGGCGGCCCGCCCGTGGTCGGTGCCCGCAACGACCTGCACGAGAACATGGCCGACCCGCTGGCACAGGCGATGATCCTCACGGCGATCGTCATCACCATGGGCGTGGCCGGTTTCGTGCTGGCGCTCACGTACCGGTCGTTCACGCTCAGCGCCCGCGACGAGGTCGAGAACGACCCCGAGGACACCAAGGTGTCGCAGCGGCGCTCGCCCGCCGAGGCCCCCGACCGCGACCGTTCCGACGATCCGCTCACCGGCCTGCCGAGCCGCAGTGGCGACGCGTTCGACGCGGCCGGCAACCCGATCCCCCTGGAGGAACTCGTCAACCTCGACGACCTCGAATCCTACGAGGACCTGCACGACGGCGACTTCGACGACGAGACGGATTCGGCCTACAGCGACGGTGAGACGGCCCGCGGGGACGACGCACCGTCCCGGGGAGGAAGGACCCGATGACCCTGTCCGCGACGGCGCTGACCCCCCTGCCCGTCCTCATCCCGATGCTGGCGGCGGCCGCGACGCTGATCCTCGGGCGCCGGCCCCGCGCGCAGCGGGCCGTGACCGTCGTTGCGCTCGTCGCCGTGCTGGTGGTCTCGGGCCTGCTGCTGTACCTCGCCGACCGGGACGGCATCGCGGTCGTGCAGGTCGGCGGATGGGATTCCCCCATCGGGATCTCCCTGGTCGTCGACCGGCTCTCGGCGCTGATGCTGGTGGTGTCGGCGATCGTGCTGCTCGCCGTCATGCTGTACGCGGTCGGCCAGGGCATCCACGACGGCAACGACCAGCAGCCCGTGTCGATCTTCCTGCCGACATACCTGGCATTGACCGCGGGCGTGTGCAACGCATTCCTCGCCGGTGACCTGTTCAACCTCTTCGTCGGGTTCGAGGTGCTGCTCGCGGCGTCGTTCGTGCTGCTCACCCTGGGGGCGAGCGCGGACCGGGTCCGCGCCGGCGTCTCGTACGTGATGGTCTCGATGGTCTCGTCGCTGATCTTCCTGGCCGGCATGGCGTTCGCGTACGCCGCCACCGGCACCCTGAACCTGGCGCAGATGGCGGTGCGGATGGACGACGTGCCGGAGGGCACCCGCGCCGCGATCTTCGGCGTGCTCCTCGTCGCATTCGGCATCAAGGCGGCGGTGTTCCCGCTGTCGACGTGGCTGCCGGACTCGTACCCCACCGCCCCGGCACCGGTCACCGCCGTGTTCGCCGGCCTGCTCACGAAGGTCGGCGTCTA
This sequence comes from Rhodococcus sp. 14C212, assembly GCF_011058195.1. Taxonomy (NCBI): domain Bacteria; kingdom Bacillati; phylum Actinomycetota; class Actinomycetes; order Mycobacteriales; family Nocardiaceae; genus Rhodococcus; species Rhodococcus sp. 14C212. Next base: position 7,622 of record NZ_JAALEH010000046.1, read on the forward strand.
TGCCATCATCCGGGCGCACACGTTGCTGTTCCCGGGCGGCGAGCTCGACAACGTGCTCCTGGTGGCCGGTTTGCTGACGATGGTGATCGGCATCCTCGGCGCCATCGCCCAGAACGACATCAAGCGTCTGCTGTCGTTCACCCTCGTCAGCCACATCGGCTACATGGTGTTCGGGATCGCCCTCTCGACGCAGGCGGGGTTGTCCGGCGCCGTGTACTACGTCGCCCATCACATCCTGGTCCAGACGACGCTGTTCCTCGTGGTCGGGCTGATCGAGCGGCAGGCCGGCTCGGCGTCGCTGCGGCGGCTCGGCGGACTCGCCCTCGCCAGCCCGGTCCTCGCGATCGCGTTCCTCGTCCCGGCGCTGAACCTCGGGGGCATCCCCCCGTTCTCCGGGTTCATCGGGAAGGTGGCCCTGCTGCAGGCCGGCGCCGCCGACGGATCCGTCCTGGCGTGGGGGCTGGTTGCGGGCGGCACCGTCACGAGCCTCCTCACCCTGTACGTCGTCGCCCGGGTGTGGACCAAGGCCTTCTGGCGGGCCCGCGCCGACGCCCCCGAGGGCGGCCTCGCCGACGCCGCCCCGTCCGCGCTGATCGACGAATCCGGGATGGAGGTCGCCTTCTCGGACCGGGCCGACGTCGGGCGCATGCCCCCGGCAATGCTGGTTCCGACGATCGGTCTCGTCGTCGTCGGCCTGGCCCTGACCGTGTTCGCCGGCCCGCTCATCGACATCAGCGACCGTGCCGCCGAGAACCTGCGGGATCGGTCCGTCTACATCGAAGCAGTGCTGGGAGGTCAGCCGTGACGAGTCGGTCGAATCTGCTCCGCCTGTTCGTCCTGGGCTGGATGACGCTGGTGTGGGTGCTGTTGTGGGGCACCTTCAGCGCCGCGAACCTGCTCGGCGGGATCGCCGTCGCGGTGATCGTCATGGTGATGCTGCCGCTGCCGCGGGTTCCCGTCGAGGGCCGCCTGCACGTGCTCTCCGCCGTGCGCCTGGCCACCGTGATCTTCGTGGAGACGATGAAATCCACGGTCTCGGTCGCGTGGCTCGCGATCCGGCCGGCGCCGCCGCCGGTGACCGGTGTGCTGCGGTGCCGGCTCACCATCAAGTCCGATCTGGTGCTCACCCTGTGGGCGGACATCATGAACAACATCCCCGGCACGATGGTCCTCGAGATCGACCAGGGCCGCCGGATCGTCCACGTCCACGTCCTGGACGTGGGCACCGACCGGAAGGTTGCGGACTTCTACCGCTCCGCGCGGCGCATCGAACGCCTGTTGATCTCGACGTTCGAACGCAACAACGAATGGCAGCCCAGCCCCTGGGTCGTCCGGGAGGAGGCGTGATGACCGTGATACTGGCGCTCTCGGGCGCTCTGCTGGTGGTCGCGGCCGCGCTGATCACCTACCGGGTGCTGGCCGGCCCCACCTCGCTGGACCGGCTGATCGCCCTCGACGCACTGCTGGCCGTCGCGATGTGCGGGCTCGCTGCGTGGGCGGTGCACAGCCGCGATACGACGATCGTGCCGGCCGTCGTCGCTCTGGCCCTCGTCGGATTCATCGGCTCGGTGTCGGTGGCACGCTTCCGGGTGCGTGACGACCAGTGACCACCGTGCTGGAACTCGTCGGCCACGTCCTCATCCTGATCGGCTCGGTCATCTCCCTCACCGCAGCGGTCGGCATCGTGCGCTTCCGCGACACCCTCTCGCGCATGCATCCCGCAACGAAACCGCAGGTGGTCGGCCTCCTGTTCGTGCTCGGCGGCGCGATACTCATCCTGCGGGGCAACGTCGACATCTGGATGCTGGCGCTGGCGGGCATGTTCATGGTGCTGACCGCTCCCGTCATCGCCCACCGGGTGGGCCGGCTCGCCTACCGGGAGCAGCTCGGCCGCGACGGTCTGCTCAGCGGCGACGAGCGGCCGCCGGACGGGAGCTGACCACGTCCGGCCGACGATCGCCGTCGGCCACATGGAACGTGACGTGGAAGGCCACCGCCACCACCACGAGCGAACCGATCAGGAGGGGCCCGGCGAGCACGGCGTGCTCCGCCATGAGACCCGGCAGGTACCGGTAGGCCGCCAGCTGCGCGGCCAGCACCGCCGCGCCGCCCGCGACGAGGCGGATGCGGAACCAGCCCCAGCCGCGGTCCGGGTCGCGCAGCGCGGCCTCGAGCGTCAGGCACAGCACCGCGCCGGAGACGAGGTCCACGCCGTAGTGGTAGCCGAAGCCCAGCGTGGCGGCGAGGGTGCAGCCGAGCCACCCGGTGCCGAGCAGCCGCAGCCAACCGGGACCGCCGCGGGTGTGCAGGAACAGCGCCAGCGCCCACGCGGTGTGCAGGCTCGGCATGCAGTTGCGCGGGGTGATCGCGTCGAACGGGATCGGCTGCGGGTCGGGATTCCACGGCACCGCAGCCGGCCAGAAGGTCCCCACCTGCCAGCCCTCGCCGTGGTCGCCGAACGCGAAGATCGGGCCCACCACCGGGAACAGCATGTAGATCAGCGGCCCCACCAGTCCGATGAGCAGGAAGGTGCGGACCAGGTGGTGCGCGGGCCAGGGGCGGCCGCCGCCGACGTTGCGGAGCTGGTACACGGCGACGACGATCGCCGCGACGGGCAGCTCGATGTACACCCAGTGCAGCACCGCGTACACGCCGGGCCCGAGCCATTCGAGCGCCCGGCCGGCCAGCCACGACGGATTGCCCAGCGCATGGTCGGCGAGCTGGACGTACTCGTCGAGCACGTCCGGCCGGGTCCGTGCGGTCAGTTCGAGCCACGTGTCGCCGATCTTGACCGAGAGCACCAGCAGCACCCCGAGGGCGATGCCGCGCAGCGCACCGCGGCGCGGGCCGCCCTGCAACGCGACCGCGACGTATCCGGCCAGCAGCACCAGCACGATCGTCGGCCCGTTCCCCACCGTCAGGGGGCCCCCGGTGAGGTACCGCTCGGCCGCGAACCCCACGTCGAGCAGCACCGCGGCACCGACGGACACGTACCGCAGGCGCGCGGTCAGGCCCACCATCGCCAGCGCGAGCCCGGCCCACGGCACGGACGCCGACTGCGGGATCGCGACGACGTCGCCGACGAGTCCGGGGACAGGGCCGGGGAACCCGCTGTACCGGGCGACCGTCTCGGCCACGAGGACACCGAGGATCGCGCCGGTCAGAGCGAGGGGCACGAACAGTTGCGGCACATGCGCCCGCTGCGCCTTCGGGCGCTCCACCCCTCGGATCGACACCGATACATGGTAAACAGCGCGTGAACTGTGCGAGAACGCGGTCGAGCGCTCAGGCGCGCAGCTCCTCCACGAGCGCGTCCACCACCGCGATGAGGTCGCCGCCGGTCTGCTCCGCGATCCGTCGTTGCCGCTGGTAGGAGGCCCCCCGCACGGGGATCTGCGCCACCTGGGCGAGTTCGTCCGCGCAGCCGAGCCGCGCCGCCGTGGGAGTGAGCTGCTCGAGCAGGTCGTTCAGGTCGTCGGTGACGAGACGCTCGTGGCACACCGGATCGAGGATCACCTCGGCTTCGAGGCCGTAGCGGGCGGCGCGCCACTTGTTCTCCTTGACGTGCCACGGCTGCAGGGTGGGCAGCTGCTCGCCCCGCTCGAGACGCTCGTCGTAGTACACGACGAGCGAGTGCACGAGGGCGACGAGGGCGGCCAGCTCGGCCTTGTTGGTGATGCCGTCGAAGACCCGGACCTCGATGGTGCCCCACCTCGGCGACGGACGGATGTCCCAGTGCATGCCGCCCGGCTTCGTGATGACCCCGGACTTGAGCTGGTCCTCGATGAAGCTCTCGTACTGGGCCCAGCTCTCGAAGTGGTACGGCAGTCCGGCCGTCGGCAGCTGCTGGAACATCAGGGCGCGGTTGCTCGCGTAGCCGGTGTCCACGCCCGCCCAGATCGGTGAGGAGGCCGACAGCGCCAGCATGTGCGGGTACTTCACCAGCAGCGCGTTGAGGATCGGGATGACCTTCTCCGCGGACGAGACACCGACGTGGACGTGCACGCCCCAGATGAGCATCTGCCGGCCCCACCAGCGGGTGCGCTCGATCATCTCGTCGTAGTCCGGGGACCGGGTGACGACCTGGTCGGTCCACTGCCCGAACGGATGGGTGCCGGCGCAGATCAGATCCACACCCGCGGGATCGGCGGCGGTGCGCAGCAGGTCGAGGGATTCGGCCAGGTCGTCGACGGCCTCGGCGACGGTGTCGTGCACGTCGGTGACGAGTTCGACGGTGTTGCGGAGGAACTCCTTGGTGAGCCGCGGGGTCTGCCCGGCGCGCCGCTCGACCGCGTCGAAGACGACTGCGGCGGTGTTCGACAGGTCGCGCGTCTTCTTGTCCACCAGCGCGATCTCCCACTCGACGCCGAGGGTCGGGCGGGGTGAACCGGGAAACGGTACAGGCACGAATCGATCCAACCACAGGGCCCCGGCGACCGTCGCCGGTCGCCGGGGCCCTGTGGGAAGAGTCTCGGGAGGTGGCCGTCAGGAGACGACGCCGCAGGCGAGACGCTCGCCGGCGGCCGTTTCCTCGTGGACGACGACGGACGTGCCGTCCCCGCCCTGCAGGTCGTCGAGGGTGAACGACTCGGTGGTGACGGTCAGCGACCCGGCGCCGCCCTCACGCACCACGACCGCACCGAGGTCACCGCTCTCGGGGACGCTGGTGTTGCCGCCGGCCTGCAGGTGTCCGCCCGCGGACAGGAAGTTGCCGGGCTCGCCTCCGGTCGGGGCGGTGGAGTTGGTCTCGCACTTGCCGACCTCGTGGACGTGGACGCCGCGGTAGCCGACCGGCATGCCCTCGAGCTCGACGGTCACCTCGACGGCTCCGTCGACCTCGGTGAAGGTGACCGTGCCGGCGGCCGCACCGGCCGGGGTCTGCAGCTCGGCGGAGTGCTCCGCGCCGCCGGCGCCACCCGACGCGCCCGTCGTGGCCTCCCCCGGGACAGCGCTGCCGCCGTGGGCCTCGTCGGCGCCCTCCGGCGCCGCGGAACCCGTCCACACCGGCGGGGTGGTGCCGGGGGTGTCGCTCGGCTCCTCGCTGTTCGAGCACGCGCTCAGGCCCACCGCAGCGATCGCGACGATCGGGGCCAGGGCACGCCAGGACATGCGACGGGTGGAACTCGAGGCCATCAAACCGCTCCTTCGAAGTGGCGAAAAGTCACCTGATCATAGCCGGGGGGCCGAAGCCCTCACGGCGAGGTGACGATGACGATGACGCCCGGCGACGAGTCCTGGATCCCGGCGAAGCGCGGCTGTGCCGTCACCCCCAGTGCCTCGGCCACCGCCTCCGCGGTCTGCCGCTCCCCCGGACCCGTGCCGTAGTACACGGACGTGGATTCGACCACGCCGTCGCTGTAGTTGCCCGTCTCCGCGACGGTGAATCCCTCGTCCTCGAGCAGGCCGGCGGTCTGGGCGGCCAGGCCCGAGACGTTGCTGTTGTTGAGCACCCGCACGGGGGCGGCGGCCCCCGCCGACGTGGTGGCGGAGACCGTCGTCGTGGCCGACGGAACCGCGCCGGGGGCGGTCGTCCTCGCCGACGTCGCAGCGAGCGGCGCCGACGTCGCGGACGTGGTCGCCGGGGCGGCCGCCGGTTCGGTCGCCGGCTCGGGAGCCGGGCTCTCGGAATCGGAACTTCCGAGCGAGGCGAGGCCGAGGCCGGCGAACAGGATGGCGAGAGAGATCAGCACCATCGCGAGCGCTCGCAGCGGCGGACCCGACGATTCCGAGGTTGTGCTCACGCTCTCGACCTTAGTTGCCGCACCCGCCGGATCACCGTCGTACTCGTACTACTTGGTGATCTCGAAGCCGAGCCGGCGTGCGGCCCGGGCCTTCTGCCGGCTGGCCCGCAGCCGGCGCAACCGCTTGACGAGCATGGGGTCGGCCGCCAGCGCCTCCGGCCGGTCCACCAGCGCGTTGAGGACCTGGTAGTAGCGGGTCGCGGACAGACCGAAGAGTTCCTTGATCGCCTCTTCCTTGGCGCCCGCGTACTTCCACCACTGCCGCTCGAAGGCGAGGATGTCGCGCTCCCGGCGCGAGAGACCGTCCGCGCCGGCCTCGTCCGGGCCGGCCGCGGGGTGGTTGTTCTCGGCGTGGTTGCTCCGGTCGGAAACCTGCTCGGATTCGTTACCGATATGCGCTGCTGCGCCGTCCATCTCACTCCTCGACTGCCTCGAATCACTCCGAGGTCCGATCGGACCCGGGTGTTTCCGAGGGCAATTCAACCATGGTGGTACGACAGGTACCGGCTCAACGGACGGGCGAGTCCCGCCCACTATCCTCTTGCACCATGGCAATTCTTCCGATCCGGATCGTCGGTGACCCCGTCCTGCATCACCCGACGAAACCGGTCACCCAGTCGCCGGCCGAACTGGCCCAGCTGATCGCCGACATGTACGAGACGATGGACGCCGCGAACGGCGTCGGTCTCGCCGCCAACCAGGTCGGTGTCGACCTGCGGCTGTTCGTCTACGACTGCCCCGACCTGGACGGGGCCGGCAACGTGGTCCGCCGCCGCGGCGAGGTGATCAACCCGGTGCTCGAGACGTCGGAGATCCCCGAGACCATGCCCGACCCCGACGACGACGTCGAGGGGTGCCTGTCGGTCCCCGGCGAGCAGTTCCCCACCGGGCGCGCCGAGTGGGCGAAGGTCACCGGCACCGACGCCGAGGGCAACCCGATCGAGATCGAGGGCCACGGCTTCTTCGCCCGGATGTTGCAGCACGAGGTCGGCCACCTCGACGGCTACCTGTACGTCGACAAGCTCATCGGACGCAACGCCCGCGCCGCCAAGAAGACGATCAAGCGGGCGGGGTGGGGCGTGCCCGGCCTCAGCTGGGTGCCCGGGACGGTCGAGGACCCGTTCGGCCACGACGACGACGAGGACTGACGCACCGGTGACGACCGAGCAGCCCGTACCCGTCGGCACCCGGGTGGTGCTGCGCTACCGGCTGCCCGCCGGCTACAGCCACCCGATGACCGACGTGATCGGCGAGCTGGTCTCCCTAGAACCGGCCGTGGTGGTGCGCACCGCCGACCGCCGCCTCGTGCAGGTCGCGCCCGACGCCGTGGTCGCGCTCAAGGCACTCGGTGCCCGGCCGATCCGCACCGGTGAGATCCGCGCCCTCGAGAACGCCGCGGCCGCCGCCTGGCCCGGGCTGGAACAGGGCTGGATCGACGGCTGGCTCCTGCGGGCCGGCGCCGGCTTCACCGGCCGTGCGAACTCGGCCACCCCGCTCGGCGACCCGGGCACGGTCGCCGACCCTCTCGATCCGGACGTGCATGCCCGGATGCGCGCGTGGTTCGCGGTCCGCGGCCTGCCGCTGCGGCTCCTGCTCCCGGACCGGCTCGCGCGGCTCCCGCACGGGTGGGCACCGAGCGACGAGGTGCAGGTGCTGGCCGCCGACCTCGACAACGTGCCGCTGCCCGGCGTCGCCACCCCCGTGACCGTGAGCGCCGGCCCGGACCCCGGGTGGCTGTCGCTGTACCGGTATCGCGGCGCGCCGATGCCTGCCGAAGGCCGGGCGGTTGTCGAGTCCGTCCTGGGCGGCGTCCTGGGATTCGGCCGCATCGGCGGCGCCACGGAGACCCTGGCGATCGCCCGTGCCGCGGTCACCGACGCCCCCGACGGCCGCCGCTGGGTGGGCCTGACCGCCGTCGAGGTGGCCGCCGCGCACCGCCGGCACGGACTCGGCACGCTCGTGTGCGGGGCCCTGCTGCAGTGGGGTCGCGACCACGGCGCCACCCACGCATACCTGCAGGTCGCGGCGGGGAACGCCGCCGCCCGGGGCCTGTACCGGGCGCTCGGATTCGTCGAGCACCACCGCTACCGGTACGCCACGGAACCTGTCGGTCCGCTCGCCTAGAGTGGGGACGTGCGTCTTGCTACCTGGAACGTGAACTCCGTCCGTGCCCGTACCGACCGGATCCTCGACTGGCTGCAGCGGACGGGCACCGATGTGCTCGCCATGCAGGAGACCAAGTGCAAGGACGAGCAGTTCCCGTACGAGCGGTTCGAAGAACTCGGCTACCGGGTGGCACACGTGGGGCTCTCCCAGTGGAACGGCGTTGCCATCGCCTCCCGCATCGGTCTCGACGACGTGCAGGTCGGGTTCGAGGACCAGCCCGGGTTCACCAAGGACCCGGACGCCGACCCGGCACAGGAGGCCCGGGCGATCGGCGCGACGTGCGGCGGCGTGCGGGTGTGGAGCCTGTACGTGCCCAACGGGCGCGAGCTGGCCGATCCCCACTACGTCTACAAGCTCGAGTGGCTGGCGAAGCTGCGGGCCGACGCACAGGCCTGGCTCGCCGCCGACCCGCGCAAGCAGATCGCGCTCGTCGGTGACTGGAACATCGCTCCCACCGACGAGGACGTGTGGGATCCGGCGTTCTTCGAGGGCCGGACGCACACGTCGGAGCCGGAGCGGGAGGCGTTCCGCGCCTTCCTCGACGGCGGCTTCACCGACGTGGTGCGCCCGCACGCCCCGGGCCCGGGTGTATACACCTACTGGGACTACACCCAGCTGCGCTTCCCGAAGCGCCAGGGCATGCGCATCGACTTCGTCCTCGGCTCCCCCGCGCTCGCGGCGCGGGTCTCCGGCGCGGAGATCGACCGCAACGAGCGCAAGGGCAAGGGCGCGAGCGACCACGCGCCCGTCGTCGTCGACCTCGCCGACTGAGGCGCCCCGGCCACGGCGGTGCGGAAACCGCGCGTCAGCGACGGCCGGCGGTCGGCTCGAGCGGCAGGACGACGTCCCGGTACTCGGGGTGGGCGGTGAGGAATCGTTGCACGTAGGTGCACACGGGCCGGACCCGCCAGCCGCGTTCGCGCGCGAGATCCAGGGAGTGGCCCACGAGCACCCCCGCGAGCCCACGGTGCCCGAAGTCCTCGACGATGACGGTGTGCAGGAAATCGACGACGGGATGGTTGCGCCCGGGCACGCCCGAGGGACGATCCGTGTCGAAATACCCGAGGATCCCGACAAGATCCCCGTTGAGGCGCAGCTCGAAGCGGTTCTGATCCTTGTTGTCGGTCACCTCGGTTCGCGGCGAGTTGACGAGCATGATCCCTCCGTGGTGCCGTAACCGAACTGTGACCTACGCCACTATAGAGCATGCAGGGTGTATCCGCCGAGACGTGCGGGACATATATCTGCACTGCCCCGGGCACCGTGCCGCACTGCCCCCGGCACGAGACTGCGCTAGGGTGGCACCGCACATCGCAACCACACGGGAGCTCGCACCAGCGGGCTGAGAGGACGGCTCGGGGCCGTCGACCGTAGAACCTGACCGGGTAATTCCGGCGTAGGGAGATCATCTCGTGAGCACAGCTGTATCCGGCTCGTCCGCGTCCGGCGCGGGCACCGTCACCACCGGCCCCATCGAGGGCAGCACCAAGCACTACGTCGCCGTGCCCGGGGAACCGGGCATGTCGGTCCCGGTCCGCCGGGTTCACCTGACCACCGGCGAACACCACGACCTGTACGACACGTCCGGGCCGTACACCGAGTCCGACGTCGTTGTCGACCTGACCGCGGGGCTGCCGGCACTGCGGGCCGGGTGGCGGCGGCACCCGGGCACGCAGCTCGCCGCCGCCCGCGCGGGCGTCGTCACCCCGGAGATGCGCTACTGCGCCGCCCGCGAGGGCGTACCCGCCGAGACGGTCCGCGCCGAGGTCGCCGCCGGTCGGGCCGTGATCCCGGCGAACCACCGCCACCCCGAGCTCGAGCCGATGGTCATCGGCAAGGCGTTCGGGGTGAAGGTCAACGCGAACATCGGCAACAGCGCGGTGACGTCCTCGATCGCCGAGGAGGTCGACAAGATGGTGTGGGCGACCCGGTGGGGGGCCGACACCGTCATGGACCTGTCCACCGGCCCGCGCATCCACGAGACCCGCGAGTGGATCCTGCGCAACTCGCCGGTGCCCGTCGGCACGGTGCCGATCTATCAGGCCGTCGAGCAGGCCGGTGGGGATCCGGCGGCACTGACCTGGGAGATGTACCGCGACACCGTGATCGAACAGTGCGAGCAGGGCGTCGACTACATGACCGTCCACGCCGGCGTGCTGCTGCGGCACATCCCGCTCACCGCGCACCGGGTGACCGGCATCGTCTCGCGCGGCGGCGCCATCATGGCCGCATGGTGCCTGGCGCACCATCGGGAGTCGTTCCTGTACACACATTTCGCCGAGTTGTGCGAGATCCTGCAACGCTACGACGTGACGATCTCCCTCGGCGACGGGCTGCGTCCCGGCTCCGTCGCCGACGCCAACGACGCCGCCCAGTTCGCCGAGCTGCGCACGCTCGGGGAGCTCACCCGCGTCGCGAAGTCGCACGGCGTCCAGGTGCTGATCGAGGGCCCCGGGCACGTGCCGATGCACCTGATCGAGGAGAACGTGCGGCTCGAGGAGGAGCTGTGCGAGGAGGCTCCCTTCTACACCCTCGGGCCGCTCACCACCGACATCGCTCCCGCCTACGACCACATCACCTCGGCGATCGGCGCCGCGATGATCGCCCGGGCCGGCACCGCGATGCTGTGCTACGTCACGCCCAAGGAGCACCTGGGCCTGCCGGATCGGGACGACGTCAAGACCGGGGTGATCGCGTACCGGATCGCCGCCCACGCGGCGGACCTCGCCAAGGGCCACCCGCGCGCCCGGGAACGCGACGACGCGCTCTCCCGCGCCCGGTTCGAGTTCCGGTGGCACGACCAGTTCGCGCTGTCCCTCGACCCGGACACCGCCCGCGCGTTCCACGACGAGACGCTGCCGGCGGAGCCGGCCAAGAAGGCCCACTTCTGCTCGATGTGCGGCCCGAAGTTCTGCTCGATGCGGATCTCCGCGGACGTGCGGGCCGGGCTGGCCGGCAAGGCCGCCGAATTCACCGGCGCGGGCGGTCGGGTCTACGTCCCGATCGAATCGGTAGGGTCGCAGCCGTGAAGCTGCTGCCCCTGGCCCCGAAGGGCCGAACCCCGGTCCGTGCCCTCACCATCGCCGGAACCGACTCGGGTGGCGGGGCCGGCATCCAGGCCGACTCGCGCACCATGGCGATGTGCGGCGTGCACGCCTGCGTCGCCGTCGCGGCCGTGACCGTGCAGAACTCCGTGGGCGTCAGCGGCTTTCACGAGATCCCGCCCGAGACGGTGGCCGCGCAGGTGCGGTGCGTGGTGGAGGACATCGGCGTCTCGGGTGCCAAGACCGGCATGCTCGCCTCCACCGGGATCATCGAGGCGGTCGCGGCGGTGTGCGCGGAGGTCGGCATCGGCCGCGATCGGCCGGTGCCGCTCGTGGTCGACCCGGTGTGCGCGTCCATGCACGGCGATCCCCTGCTGCACGCGGAGGCTCTCGACGCGGTGCGGCACACCCTGATACCGCAGGCCACGGTGGTCACGCCGAACCTCGACGAGGTGCGGCTGATCACCGGCATCGAGGTCGTCGACGACGCCTCTGCGCGACGCGCCGCCGAGGCGCTGCACGGCCTCGGCGCGCAGTGGGCGATCGTCAAGGGCGGGCACCTGCGCACCTCCGACGTCAGCACCGACCTGCTGTTCGACGGGGACCGGTTTCTCGAGTTCACCAGCCCCCGCATCGACACCGGCAACGACCACGGCGGCGGCGACACGCTCGCCGCGGCGATCGCGTCGGCCCTCGCCCACGGGTGGTCGGTGCCCGAGGCCGTGGAGTTCGGCAAGGAGTGGGTCACCCGGTGCCTGGAGTGGTCGTACGACCTCGGCGCCGGGCACGGCCCGGTCAACCCCCTGTGGCGACTGCAGCCCTGATCCGCCAGATCCCCAGTTCCGGCGGCACGCCCTTGGGGGCCGAGGCGAACAGCCCGCGCCGGTGCGGGCGCACCTCGAGGCCGAGCGTGTCGAGGGCACCGGCCGGCAGTGCGTCGAGCGTCGCCGAGGACACCACCACGTGCCCGTTCCCGGCGAGCTCCATCATGCGGGCCGCGACGGTGACGTCGACGCCCAGCCAGTCGCTGCCGATCCGCCGGGGCAGACCGGTGTGCGCGCCGACCCGGATCCGCGGCCGGTAGCCGTCCACGGTCACCGCCGTCAGGGCGGCCCGCGCCGCGAAGATCGCTTCCAGCGCCCGTTCCGGCCGGTCGAACACCACCATCAGACCGTCGCCGAGCCGCTTGACGACGGTGCCGCCGCGGTCCGTGAACGCCGGCTCCAGCGCCCGGGCGACGCTCCGCAGCAGGTCGAGGGTGGCGACGTCACCCGCGGCGAGGGACCACGTCGAGAACCCCACGAGGTCGGTGAAGACCACGGTGACCTCCCGGTCGCCGCGGCCGGCACCGGCGCGTTCGAGCAGCGCCTGCCACGCCTGCAGCACGCCGAATCCGAGTTCGTGCACCGCGCTCGGTTCGTCGACGTCGCGCCACCGTCCGGCGAGCCGGGCGACGGCCTGCGGCCCGCTGGTCCCGGCGGTGGACAGCGGATCGCCGAACCCGGGATCGCCGGGGAGCGTGCGCCGCAGCCGCCGGGCCAGCCGGACCAGCTCGGGCCGCCGGTCCACGGCCGAGAACCGGTCCGCGAGGCGACGACCGAAGCCCGGCGCCGGCGTCTCATCCATCGGAGCGGACCTCGGTGCGCTGCGGCCCGACGGGAACCCCGTCCGGTCCCGTGACGGTCCGCGCATACGTGCCCACCCCGTACCCGACGGCCGACGCGGCGACGGCGAGTGCGGCCCGGTCGATGTTGGCGAGCGTGTCCTGCGGGCTGTGGTAGTTCGGGTCGAACGGCGCGTCGCCGGTGCCGCCCCACTTGCCCGCCTGCTCCGGGGTCTTGCGGTCGTCGGCACCGGAGAACACGCCCCCGGCGGGGATGCCCGCGTCGACGAACGGCCCGTAGTCGGAGCGGCCGTCGAAGTCGGTGCCGTCCGCGGCGACGCCCCGCGACGTCAGGTAGCCCAGGAACGTGCGCTCGATGCCGGCCGAGCCTTCCGGCCCGGGCCCGGCGCCCACCGCGTCGGAGTCGTCGCCGTCGTAGACGAGGTATCCCGGGTTCGGCGACCCGAGCATGTCGAAGTTCAGGTACAGGGCGATGTCCTCGCGGGCGGCGTCGTCCAGGGACGCCAGGTAGTCGGTGGAGCCGACCAGCCCGACCTCCTCGGCGCCCCAGAACGCGAACCGCACCGCATTGGTGACACCCGGGTCGCTGCCGAGCTGCAGGGCCGTCTCGAGCACCGCGGCGACGCCGGTGCCGTTGTCGTTGATGCCCGGCCCCTCCGGGACGCTGTCGAGGTGGGCGCCGACGACGACCACGTCGTCGGTCGAGCCCGTGGCGGTCTGCGCGAGCACGTTGCGCGAGCGCACGCTGTCGACGCGGGTGTCGAGGACGAGGGTCACCGTGGCGGGTGCGGCGGCGAGCGCGCGGCCGTCGGCGCCGCTGATCCCCGCGGCGGGCACGAGGTCGTTGCCCTCCTCCCCGAGGGTGGCGCCGGCGAGCGCATCGTCCTCGTTGTTGGCGACGAGGATCGCCGCCGCACCGCGTTCGGCCGCGACCTGCTGCTTGACGAAGAACGGGCACACTCCGCGCGTGACGAGCACGACGGCGCCGGAGACGTCGAGCCCGTCGTAGTCGGAGGCCTCGCACCCGGGCGTGTCGTCGGCGGGCACCGGCACGAGCCGGGCGGTGAGCCCGTCCGGGCCGGTGGACGGCGAGAACTCGAGGGCCCGGACCGGCACCGGCGCGCCGGCCACGGTCAGGGTCTCGGTCTCGACGTCGAAACTGCGGACGTCGAATTCCGGGGTCTGCACGTCGAATCCTGCGTCACGCAACCGGCCGGCGACGTAGTCGACGCTCGCGTCGTAGCCGGCGGTGCCCACGGCGCGGTTGCCGTCGTGCTCGGTGGCGATGCGTTCGAGTTCCGTGAGGTGGCCGACCACCGCGTCGATTCCCACGGCCCCCGCCAGCGCGGCCGGGTCCACCGGCGGCGGCGACGGTAGCTCCTCCGAGCATGCCGCCACCAGCAGCACGATCGCCGCGACGACGCCCCCGACCCGTACCCGCGCTCCCCGATTCATCCGCCGAGGATACTCACGCGTCGCGCCGGTTCACCACGACCAGCGCGGCCGCGAACACCACGCCGACGAACACCGCGAAGTACACCAGCGAACCCCACGGCCCCCAGTGGAAGTCGATGCCCTGCTCGCTGCCGAGGAAGTGGTTGGCATTGGCGAACGGCAGGAAGGGCTGCACCTGCCGGCCGAACGAGCCGAACAGCGCGAACAGCGACTCGATCAGCAGCGGCCACAACAGCAGCAGCGCGATGGTGCCGGCGGACTGGCGCAACAGCGCCCCCACCGCGACGGCGAGCACCGCGCACAGCAGGGCGTAGATCGAGACGCCGTAGATCGACCGCCACGCATCGTCGCCCTCGAGCACCAGGTCCCGCCCGGCCTCCGGGCCGGCGAGGGCTTTGGCGAGAGAGAACGAAGCGAGGGCCAGCACGCCGGTCAGCACCGCGCCGAACACCCCGATCAGCAGCGCCTTGACGACGAGGACGGCGGTGCGGTTCGGCATGGCCTGGAACGTGGTACGGATGACCCCGAACCGGTACTCGCTGGTCACCGACAGCGCCGCGAGGATCATCAGCACGAGCACGCCGAAGCCGGCGACGCCGCTGACCGCGATGTCCACGGTCGGGTAGAACCGGCCGACCTCGTCGTCGACGGACATGCTCGCCTTGGACGCGGCACCGAGGATCGCCGCGAGGCCGAGGCCCAGCGCGACGATCACGACGGTGCACCACCACGGCGACTGGGTGGAGGTCAGCTTTATCCGTTCCGCCTTGACGGTGTCCACGACCACGCTCGTCGTGCCGGCGTTGTCCACGGCCACGCTCATCGCAGCTCCCCCTTCATCGGCTGCACAGCCGGGCCCCCGGCCACGGCTCCCTGGTACTGCACGTCGTCTCCGGTCAGTTTCATGAACGCCTCCTCGAGCGACGCGTTCTGGCCCGCCAGCTCGTGCAGCACCACCGAGTGCGCGGCGGCGAGCTCGCCGACCTGCGCGGTGGTGACGCCGGTGACGATCAGCGCGCCCTCGTCGTCCCGGACGGTGTGGCCCTGGCCGGTCAGTGCCGTCCGCAGCGTGTCGAGCTGTGGGCTGCGCACCCGCACCGTCGCCTCCGACGCCCGCTCGACGAACTCCGCGACGGACGTGTCCGCGATGAGCCGACCCCGGCCGATCACCAGCAGGTGGTCGGCGGTCTGCGCCATCTCCGACAGCAGGTGACTCGACACGAGCACGGTGCGGCCCTCCGCCGCGAGGACCTGCATGAACCGCCGGATCCACACGATGCCCTCGGGATCCAGGCCGTTGACGGGTTCGTCGAACAGCAGCACCTTCGGGTCACCGAGCAGAGCACCGGCCAGTCCCAGCCGCTGGGACATGCCGAGCGAGAAACCGCCCGCGCGCTTGTCGGCCACCTCGGTCAGGCCGACGAGCGCGAGCACCTCCTCGACCCGCGAGTTCGGCAGGCCGTTGGACGCGGCGAGCCAGCGCAGGTGCGCCCGCGCCGACCGGTTCGGATGCACCCAGCGCGCGTCGAGCAGCGCGCCGACGGTCCGCAACGGCCGCTTCAGCTGCCGGTAGGGGACGCCGTCGATCAGCGCGGTCCCGGCGGTGGGCCGGTCGAGGCCGAGGATCATCCGCATCGTCGTGGATTTGCCGGCCCCGTTGGGGCCGAGGAATCCGGTGACGATTCCCGGCCGGACCGTGAACGTCACATCGTCGACGGCGACGGTGGAACCGAAGGTCTTCGTCAGTCCGGTCACTTCGATCATGACCCACAGCCTGCCCGATTCGGGCGGATCGCGCCGCGCGGGGTCACCCTACGGTCCTGCGTGCCGGTCGATCAGTGGTGGTCGGTGCATGCGACGACGAGGACCTCGGCGGCCGCCGGGCCGGTGCTGCGGATCGGTTCCACCGCCCGCACCTGCCGGGCCGTTACCAGCCGTCGACGGGGGGTCAGGGGCGTGGATCGCGGCGCGGCAGGCGTGGACGGCGTCTGTCGATCAAGCGGTTTCGGCGATGACGAGCGCGGTGACGTAGCCGCCGTACTTGTCGTCGAAATTCTTGTCGGCGTAGTGACATTCCACCCGGAAGGTCACCGTGGCGCCCGAGATGGAAACGAGATCGGTGTCCACCTCCACGATGTTGATGTGGTGATCATCGGCGTCGTAGTCGAGCTTGAAGCCGTTGAGGGCGACTCCGGCGCGCAGCACGTTTCGCGGGAACGACACCGACTGCTGAATGCTCCTGCGGCCCGTTCCGACCGGAATCGTGACCGAAGGGGTGAGGAAAGATAGTGCCATGGGACTGGTCCTCTCTGGTGGCGACCTGACACCTCGACTGTGAGCTGCGGGTTGCGCGGCAGCAACGCACCCTGGGGTGCATCCACGCAACCCCCGGGCTGAATCTGCTCGGCACCGAGCACCTGCGCCCGGACATCGCACCGGACGAGGTATGCGATGTGCTGTGGACCTACATCGCCCTCGATCTCTACGAACTGCTGGTGTTGTGCCGGTGACTCTGCTCGCCGGCCGGGCGGTGGTGGGCCGATCCCGGCTTCCGGGGCCGCCGCAAGTTGCTGCTCGAGTTCACATCGGGGCGCCCTACGGTTCGAGCGGCGAGGACGCCTGGGCCCAGAACCGCTTCGGGATGCGGCCCGCGTGCCGGGCCCGGAAACCCGCCTCGACGGCGTGCCGCATCGCCGACGCCATGAGCGCCGGGTCCTTCGCCCGCGTCACCGCGGTCGCCAGCAGCACCGCGTCGCACCCGAGTTCCATCGCGAGCGCGGCGTCCGAGGCGGTGCCGATGCCGGCGTCGAGGATCACCGGCACCCCGGCGGCCTCGACGATCATCTCGATGTGGTGCGGGTTGGCGATGCCCAGGCCGGTCCCGATCGGCGAGCCCAGCGGCATCACGGCGGCGCAGCCGACGTCCTCGAGCCGTCGCGCCAGCACCGGATCGTCCGTCGTGTAGGGCAGCACGACGAACCCGTCGTCGACGAGTTGCTCGGCGGCGGAGACGAGTTCGATCGCGTCGGGCAGCAGGGTGCGTTCGTCGGCGATGACCTCGAGCTTGACCCAGTCCGTCCCGAGGGCCTCGCGGCCGAGTCGGGCGGTGAGCACTGCCTCGGCGGCGCCGCGGCAGCCGGCGGTGTTGGGCAGCGGCGCGATGCCGAGGCGGCGCAGCAGGTCGAGCACGCCGGTCCCGGACCCCGCGTCCACCCGGCGCATCGCCACGGTGGTCAGCTCGGTGCCGGAGGCGACGAGGGCCTCCTCGAGCACCGCGAGGTTCGCGGCCCCACCGGTGCCGGTGATGAGCCGCGACGCGAAGGTTTGCCCGGCGATCGTCAGCGGCGGCAGGTCGTGGCCGGGATCGCGGCCGGTGTCGCGCTCAGCCACCCTGCACCGCCGTGAGAACCTCGATCTGCCAGCCCTTTTCGACGCGTTCGGACCAGCGCCCCCGCGGGAACACGGCACCGTCCACGGCGACGGCGACGCCCCTGTCGGGCAGACCGAGCTCGCTCAGCAGTTCGGCCATCGTCGGTGCCTGCGCGAACCAGCGCTCCTCCCCGTTGACCGTGACACCCACCGTCGGCGCACCGTTCATGACCTTCTTCCCTTCGAGAATCGTTGCGGATCAGCATGTTTCGAAACAGCAAGAGGTTCGTCCGCGAGCTCCGCGACCACCGCGTCCGCAGTGACCGGGGTCAGCAGCACCCCGTTGCGGCCGTGCCCGGTCGCGGCGATCACCCGTTCGGACAGCCGGCCGATCAGCGGCAGGTTGTCCGGGCTCATGGGCCGCAGCCCCGCGCTCGCCTCGTGCAGCTCGTACTCGCCGATCGCCGGGAACAGTGCCTCGGCGTCGGCGATCAGGTCCCGCACCCCCGCGACGGTGACCTGCGTGTCGTCGGCCTCGTACTGGGTCGCGCCCACGACGAGGCCGTCCGCGCGGGGCACCAGGTATGCCGGTCGGCCGTGCACACTGCCGCGAACCGTCCGGTGCGGGGCGGGGGCCGCGCCCGGGCGGGTCCGCAAGCGCAGGATCTCCCCCTTGACCGGCCGCACCGGTAAGCCCGGCCACAGCCGCGCGGACGCCGCGCCCGCCGCGAGCACCACCCGGTCGGCGTCCAGGTCCGCGAGGTCGCGCACCGGCACATCGACCAGGGCCACACCGGCCTCGGCGACGGCCCGCCGCAGCGCGTCGACGAGGATCCGGTTGTCCACGGCCAGCTCGTCCGGGGCCAGCAGGCCCAGGCGGATGCGCGGCCCCAGCGACGGCTCGAGCTCGCGCACCTCGGCGCGGCCGAGCACGCGCATCTCGTGCCCCTGAGCCGACACCCACTCGGCGATCGTGCGCAGATCGGCCGCGTCGGCCGCGTCCAGCGCGACGGTCAGCGACGCGTCGGAGGTGAACAGGTCCAGACCGGTCGCCCGCAACAGTTCGGCGCCGAACTCCGGCCAGCGGGCCAGCGACGCCGCGCCCAGCTCGAGGACGTGTTCCTCCCCCGGCCAGCCCTCCGACAACGGTGCCAGCATCCCGCCGGCCACCCACGACGCCCCCGCCCCCGGGGACGGGTCGTGCACGGTCACGGTCCAGCCGGCACGGGCCGCGCGCCACGCGATCGACAGCCCGATCACGCCTCCGCCGACGACGGATACGGTTCCCACAGTTCGTCCACCTCACTCCCTGCGCCGGCATGATCCGGTTCAGGTGCTGACGGTCGGGGCCGGCAGGCCCCCTCTCAGCCCCGCGATCCCCGGGACTCCCGTGTCGATTCGTTCAGTGCAGAGACTACCGTCTTCGCCGTGACTACCTACCGCGGCAACCGTCCCGCCCCCCGGGAACGCCTCGCGCAGGCCCGGCTCTACCTGTGCACCGACGCCCGTCGCGACACCGGAGACCTGGCCCGATTCGTGGAGGAGGCCCTCGCGGGCGGAGTCGACATCGTCCAGCTCCGCGACAAGGGCTCGGCGGGCGAGAAGAAGTTCGGCCCGCTCGAGGCCCGCGAGGAACTCGCGGCACTCGAGGTGCTGGCGGCGGCGTGCCGCCGGCACGGTGCGCTGCTGGCCGTCAACGACCGTGCCGACATCGCCCTCGCCGCGGGCGCCGACATCCTGCACCTGGGTCAGGGCGACCTGCCGGTGCGATACGCCCGGCAGATCCTCGGCGAGGAGATCGTGATCGGCCGGTCCACCGGAAGCCGCGCGCAGGCGAGCCTGTCCGACATCGAGGAGGGCGTCGACTACTTCGCCCACGGGCCGGTGTGGTCCACCCCCACCAAGCCGGGGCGCACCCCGGCGGGACTCGAGGTGCTGCGGGAGGTGGCCCGGTCGCAGCCGCAGCGGCCGTGGTTCGCGATCGGCGGCATCGACGCCGAGCGGCTGCCCGAGGTGCTCGCCGCCGGCGCCACCCGCATCGCGGTGGTCCGTGCCATCACCGCGGCACCGAACCCGCGGGCCGCGGCGGCGGCGCTGAAAGCCGCCCTGCCCGGCTGACAGTCGGCTGGAGCCAGCCCGCCGGCCGGCAGTCCGCTAGAGCCAGCCCAGGACCGTCGACGGCGACAGGGCCGGCACGTCCCCGGGCAGCCGGGCGCGCAGTCCCCGGTCGGCTGTCACCACCACGGTGAGCACCTGGTCCAGCACGGCCGACGTGCCCGCCGCCAGGGAGGCCAGCTCGTCGTCTCCGCTGCCGGCGGCGGTGTGCACCGGGGTGCGGTCGTCGTCGATCACCGCCTCGCGGGCCTGTCCCTCGAGGACCGCCTCGATGCGGCTCACCCAGCCGAAGCACCCGTCGGGCAGCTCGACGGTGCGGGGCAACGCCGCCGCCAGCTCCGCGAGCAGTCGTGCGGTGGCGCCCGGGCGGTCGCGCCACCAGCCCGTCGGCCGCGCCCCGAGGACGTTGGCGGTGTCGAGCAGCATCCGCACCGCGCGGGTCCGCAGGTCCGGCCAGGCCGCCGCGAACCCGGTGTGCAGCGGCATGGTCTCGACGTCGGCCTCCGGCACCCAGCGCAGTTCGGTGCTCTCGCCGTTGAGGGTCGTCTCCATCGGGGTCGGGGTGTCCGCGACGACCGTCGTGTACGTCCATCCCCCGGCCACGCCGGAGGTGACCCGCTCGGTGCGCACGCTCAGTGCCGCCGGGTCGATCCCGGTCTCCTCGTTCGCTTCCCGCACGGCCGCGGCGACGGGACTCTCGTCGCTGTCGCGGGCGCCGCCGGGCAGCGCCCACGTGCCGCCCTGGTGGCTCCACGCCGCGCGGTGCTGCAGCAACACGGCCGGCGTGCCGTCGGGCAGCGGCGCGCGCAGCAGCAGTCCGGCCGCGCCGAATCTGCCCCACCGGCGATCACCGTCGGGTCCCACGGCCCAGCCGTCCCCGTCACCTCGCATCGCGTCCGCCTCCCTGCCGCCCGGCCGCCGACCGCGAGCCGGGCGTCCACCGTCCTCGGACGGCAACAACATCCCGTTACTGCTTATATGCTCGCCACACACAGTGCCACATCGGAAGGGGTGCTCTCGTGGACGTGCGCGTGACCCCCACGCTCGGTGCGGTGGGGGGTCGCCTCCAGCGTAGCGACGTGCCGGCCGCCACGACCGCCCACGCCGGACCCCCCGACGAGCTGCGCGACCTGCTGCGATCCACCCCCGCCAAGCTCGTCACCCTCGGTGTGCTGCTCGCCGTGCTCCTCCTCGTCTCCGGGGTCGCGGCGGGCCAGACCGTCACCGGCCGCAAGGCCACCCACGATCGGTTGCTCGCCACCACCGAACCGCTCGCCGATGCCGCACAGAACCTCTACAGCGCGCTGTCGGTAGCGGACGCGGCGGCCGCCACCGGCTTCATCTCGGGCGGCATCGAGCCGAAGGAGGTCCGCGACCGCTACGCCCAGGCCATCGGCGAGGCGTCCGCCCAGCTCGTGGCCGCCGCCGGCGGGATTCCCGCCGACGACCGTGCGGGCACCCGGCTGCTGTCCGGCATCGCCGAACGCCTGACCGTGTACACGGGCCTGGTCGAGACGGCGCGGGCGAACAACCGCGTCGGCAACCCGGTGGGTGCCGCCTATCTCGGCGAGGCGTCGAACCTGATGCAGTCGGAGCTGCTGCCCATGGCGCAGGAGCTGCACACGCAGAGCGTCTCGGCGGTCTCGTCGACGCAGCGCGCCTCGGTGCGGCCACCGTGGACGTCGATCGGTCTGCTGCTGGTGACGGTCGTCGCGCTCACCGCGGTGCACGTCATCATCTCCCGGATCAGCCGGCGCACGCTCAATCCCGGTCTGCTGCTGTCGATCGCGGCGACGGGAATCCTGCTGTGCTGGCTGCTCGTGGCCGGACTGATCTCGTCGAGCGCGACCCAGCGGGCGATCGTGCACGGGGCCGAGCCGCTCGGTGTGTTCACCGACAGCCGCATCCTCGCGCAGCAGGCACGCACCGCGGAGACCCTGCAGCTCGTGCGCCGCGACGCCACCGGCGAGTACGACGCGACGTTCGACCAGAGCATGTCCCGGCTCGGTGAGCTGCTCGCCGGGTACGCGTCCGGCGAGGAGGTGGAGATCGTCACCGATCCCGCCGTGCGCGCCGCCGAGGCACGCACCGCATGGCTGGCGTCGCACAACCGCATGCAGGCCGCGCTCGACCGCGGGGACTTCCCGGCCGCCGCGATCCTCGCGACCGGCCCCGGCCCCGACGAGGCCGTCGCCCAGTTCGCCACCCTCGACCGCGCCCTCGAACGCGGCATCGACCTCGCCCGCGCCGAACTGCGCGGCAACGAGGACCGCGCCGCGCAGATCCTGTCCGCGCTCGCCCCCGCCACGACGGCGTTGACGGGGCTGGCGCTGCTCGGCATCGTCGTCGGGCTGTGGCCGCGCCTGCGGGAGTACCGGTGAACGTGCGTCGTCTCGTCGCCGCGACGGTCGTCGCCGTCGCCGCATTCACGGGCGGCTGCGCGACCTCGCCGCCGGAGATCCTCGCCGACCCGGACCCGTCCTATACCGAGCCGCCCCTGCCGGAACGCGCCATTGTCGCGCCCAGTGCGGCGCCCGTCCCCCCGGAACCGGACTGCGGCGACCCCACCGCCGGTCTGCGTCCCGACGGCGCGACGACCGGACCGACACTCGACGCGATCCGGGCGCGCGGCCGGCTCGTCGTCGGGCTCGACACCGGCAGCAACCTGATGAGCTTCCGGGATCCGGCGACCGGCCGGATCACCGGATTCGACGTGGACGTCGCGCGGGAGATCGCGCGGGACCTGCTCGGCAGCCCGGACCTGCTCGACTTCCGGATTCTCAGTTCCGCGGACCGCGAGCAGGCCCTGCAGGACTCCACCGTCGACATCGTCGCCAAGACGATGACGATCACGTGTGCCCGCCGCGAACGGGTCGACTTCTCCACCGTCTACTTCCGGGCCCAGCAGCGCGTCCTGGTGGTCAAGGGGTCCGATGTCCGCGACGTCGCCGACCTGGCCGGCCGGCGGGTGTGTGTCGTGCGGGGAACCACCTCGCTCGACCGCCTCCGGCAGCTGCAGCCGTCCGCGGCGATCCTCACCGTCCCGACGTGGGCGGACTGCCTCGTCGTGCTGCAGCAGCGTCAGGTGGACGCGGTGAGCACCGACGACACGATCCTCGCCGGCCTCGCCTCGCAGGATCCGTACCTCGAGCTGGTCGGGACGTCGATCGGCATCGAGCCGTACGGCATCGGCATCGCCAAGGGCCGCGAGGACCTGGTGCGGTTCGTCAACGGCACCCTCGAGCGGATCCGCCGCGACGGGACGTGGACGCAGCTCTACAACCGCTGGCTCCTCGTCCTCGGACCCGCCCCGGCGCCGCCGACCCCGACGTACGTGGACTGAGAGGCCGCATGTCCGACACCGAACACGAACCGGGCGCGGCGACGCAGCGCGGTGCCCCGCCGGACGGCGGGCCCGCCACCGAGCGCAGCGCCGCGCCGGAGACGGGACCCGCGACGCAGCGCAGCGCCCCGCCGGAGACCGCACCCGCCGCCCAGCGCAGCGCCCCCGCCCGTGGCAGCGTCCCGTCGCAACGGTCGTCGCGGCGATCCCGGCCGCGCGTGCCCTCGCGGCGGCGCCTCGCCGGGCTCGTGGACATCCCGGTCCCCGCGCCCGTCGACCCGGCCTCCGTCGTGCTCCCGGATCCGCACGTGGCCGAGGGCAAGCGGTTCTGCTGGAAGTGCGGCAAGCCGGTCGGCCGCAGCACGCCGAACGGGCCGGGCCCCACCTCCGGGCGGTGCCCCTCGTGCGGCACCCCGTTCGAGTTCGTCCCGATGCTGCCGCCAGGCGCCATCGTCGGCGGGCAGTACGAGGTGCAGGGCTGCCTCGCGCACGGCGGGCTGGGCTGGATCTACCTCGCCGTCGACCGGAACGTGAGCGACCGGTGGGTCGTCCTCAAGGGCCTGCTGCACTCGGGCGATGCCGAGGCGCAGGCCGTCGCCGTCGCCGAGAAGCAGTTCCTCGCCGAGGTGACGCACCCGAGCATCGTGAAGATCTTCAACTTCGTCGAGCACTTGCGCCCGGACGGCACCCCGATGGGCTACATCGTCATGGAATACGTGGGCGGGCATTCGCTGCGCGAGGTGCTCGACAGCTGTCCCGAGCCGGCCCGGATGCCCGTCGAACAGGCCATCGCGTACGTCCTCGAGATCATGCCGGCGCTGAGCTACCTGCACTCGATCGGGCTCGTCTACAACGACCTCAAGCCCGAGAACATCATGGTCACCGAGGAGCAGCTCAAGCTCATCGACCTCGGGGCCGTCACCGGCGTGGAGGACTACGGCTACCTGTACGGCACGCCCGGCTACCAGGCCCCGGAGATCGTGCGCACGGGCCCGACCGTCGCCACCGACATCTACACTGTCGGCCGGACCCTGGCCGTGCTCACCCTCGACATGCCGTGGCAGCAGGGCCGCCTGGCCGACGGCCTGCCCACCCCCGAGAAGGCACCGCTGCTGGCGGAGTACGAGTCGTACCACCGGCTGCTGCTGCGGGCGACCCACGCCGACCCGGAGCAGCGGTTCCGGTCGGCCGACGAGATGGCGAGCCAGCTGACGGGGGTCCTGCGGGAGATCCTGTCGCAGCAGACCGGCGAGGAGCATCCCGGCCTGTCGTCGGTGTTCAGCCGTCAGCGGACGACGTTCGGCACGGACGAGGCCGTCGGACGCACGGATTCGATCGTCGACGGCATCGCGCGGGACGAGAACCTCTCGGCCCGCGACGTGGCGACGGCGCTGCCGGTCCCGCTGCTCGACCCCAACGATCCGAGCGCCGCGCTGCTCGCCGCCGCGGTGCACAGCGAACCCCAGCAGACCCTCGACTCGCTGCGGCACGCGCGCGACAACGGGCTCGAACGCGTCGTCGGCACCGCGGACGTCTCGTTCTCCCGCGAGATCACCCTCGCGGAGGTGCGCGCCCATCTCGACCTGGGCCACGGCACCCGCGCCGCGGAGATCCTGCGCAAGCTCGAACGCGACCTCGGCGCGGACTGGCGCATCGACTGGTACGCCGGGCTGGCCGAACTCGTCAACGATGAATTCGAGTCCTCCTTCGGCAGATTCGAGAAGGTACTCGCGGCGATGCCCGGCGAGACCGCACCCAAGCTGGCGCTCGCCGCAACCGCGGAACTCATCCTGCAGCACTGGGAGAGCGACGATCCCGAGGCCTGGCGCCGATTCTGCGAGAGCTACTACCGCACCGTGTGGCGCACCGACCACAACGTCGTCAGCGCGGCGTTCGGCCTCGCCCGGCAGCTCACCCGCCGCGGCGACCGGGCCGGTGCGATCGCGGCGCTCGACCAGGTGCCCGCGAGTTCCCGGCACCACGCCGTCGCCCGCATGACCACGGTGCTGATCCTGTTGCACGACAGGCCGATCGACGAACTGGAGGAAGCCGAGCTGCGCGAGGCCGCGCGCCGGGTGGGGACGTTGTCGCCCGACGAGAGCCGGTTCCTGCAGATGCGTACCCTGGTGCTGTCGACGGCGCTCGACTGGGTGCGCGCCGGCCACTCCGCCCGCCGCGAACTCGACCCGATCCTCGACGTCCCCTTCACCGAGAGGGGACTTCGCGCGGGCACCGAGTCCGGCCTGCGCGCCCTCGCCCGCAACGCCCCCGCCCGCACCCATCGCTACACCCTCGTCGACCTGGCCAACGCCATCCGCCCCCGCAGCATCCTGTAGCCCGTCTCCGTGCCGAACGGGAGCTTGTTGCGGCGAACGGGCCGTCGCTGGGACATCGACCGAGTAGCACCGACAACAACCTCCCGCCGGCCACGAAAAGGCCCCGCTCGGTCCGATTGTGGATAACTCGCGACTTCTCCACAACCGCGGCAACGGGACTTCCGGGAGTGCGGCTCGTCCTACATCGTGGACCGGATGGACACCTTCGACGCATCCTTCCTGGGCACGGATGCGATCGCCGCCGGCGCGCTCACCGCATACGAACTTCGGCACGGATTCGTTCGGCTCCACCGCAACGTGTACGTCCGATGCGGCGTCGCATCCACTGCCCGGAACCGAGCGACGGCGGCATGGCTGTGGGCAGGTGGAAAGGGGGTCCTCACGGGCCTCTCGGCAGCCGCGGTACACGGAACCCGATGGATCGACGATGCGGCTCCGGCCGAGATCCTCCGGCTCGGACACGTCCGGGCCCCGGCCGGCATCGTCGTCCGGCAGGGCTGCGTCCCCGACGACGAACTCTGCCTCGTGGACGGAATGGTGGTGACAACACCGGCACGGACCGCATTCGACCTGGGGCGCGCGCACCCCGGCGATCGCGGAGTCGAGATCCTCGACGCACTGTGCAACGCCACGGGCATCACACCCGGGGCGATCCTCGACGTCGCCCGCTGCCATTCAGGTGCGCGGGGGATCAGCGATCTGCGCCGTTCACTGCTCCTCGTCGACGCAGGCGCGGAGTCGCCACCCGAAACCCGCACCCGTTTGTTGCCGGTCCGCGACGGACTGCCACCGCCGGAGACCCAGCTGCTCGTCTACGGCTCGGGCGGCAGCGTGCTGGCGCGCGGCGACATGGGCTGGAAGCGCTGGCGGGTCCTCGTGGAGTACGACGGCGGCCATCACTGGACCGACCCCACCCAGCGCACCCGGGACATCGACAGGTACGCCGTTCTCGAGGCGGCCGGATGGCGGGTTGTCCGGGTGGGTGCTCAACTGCTCGCCGGACGGCCGCACGTCGTACTCGACCGGGTCCGGGCGGCGCTACGGGCCGCCGGCGCTCGGTTGTGAGATTCGACCGGGAGGTTGTCGCGACGATCGGGCTGTGGCGGCGCCATCCACCGAGTGGCACCGACAACAACCTCCCGGTGGACGCGAGAAGCTCCCGGCCTACACCAGCGCCGCGGCCGCCCGCGCGATGGCGAGCTCCTCGTTGGTCGGGATGACGAGAACCTCCACCTGCGACGTGTCCGCCGAGATGCGCCGCTCGCCGCGGGCGGAGGCGGCGTTGCGGGTCTCGTCGACGGCGATGCCGAGCCGCTCGAGACCGGCGAGGGCGTCGCGACGGACGTCGACGTTGTTCTCCCCCACCCCGCCGGTGAACACGACGACGTCGACGCCACCCAGTTCGACGAGATACGCGCCGAGGTACTTGCGCAGGCGGTGCACGTAGACGTCGTAGGCGAGCCTCGCGTCCTCGGAGCCCTCGGCGACGAGCCGCAGCAGGGCGCGGAAGTCGTTGACGCCGGACAGGCCCTTGAGCCCGGAGCGCCGGTTGAGCAGGTCGTCGATGGAATCGACGTCCATCCCGGCGCTGCGGTTCAGATGCAGCAGCACGCCGGGATCGATGTCGCCGCAACGGGTTCCCATGACGAGCCCTTCGAGCGGGGTCAACCCCATGGACGTGTCGACGGGCCGGCCGCCGGCGACAGCGGAGGCCGAGGCACCGTTGCCGAGATGCAGCACGATCTGGTTCAGTTCCGACAGGTCACGTCCGAGGAACCGGGCCGCACGCTCGGACACGTACTGGTGCGACGTCCCGTGGAAGCCGTACCGCCGGATGCCGTGCGCCCGGGCGACGTCCCGGTCGATGGCGTACGTGGCGGCCGCGGCGGGCAGGGCGTGGAAGAACGCGGTGTCGAACACCCCGACGTGCGGAATGCCGGGCAGTTCCTCCCGAGCGACCTCTATGCCGATGACGTTCGCCGGATTGTGCAGCGGCGCAAGAACGGCCAGTTCCTTCACGGTGCGCACCACGTCGTCGTCGACGAGGGTGGGCTCGTGGAACACCTCGCCGCCGTGTACGAGGCGGTGGCCGACGGCGATGATGCCGGCCTCGCGCAGGGGGCGGCCGAGTCCCTCCACCCAGTCGAGGACGATCCGCAGCCCGGCGCGGTGGGTCTCGATGGGACCGACGTGTTCCTCGGTGCCGGTGGTGTGGTGGAACACGACCCTGCCCTCGGGCTCACCGATCCGTTCGATGAGCCCGTGCGCCACCGAGTCTCCGGTCTCGGGGTGGACGAGCTGGAACTTGATCGACGACGAGCCGGAGTTGAGCACCAGCACGGTGCCGTCCGTCTGGGAGCTCATTCGCCGGCCTCCTGCGCCTGGATTGCGGTGATCGCCACCGTGTTCACGATGTCCTGGATCAGCGCCCCGCGCGACAGGTCGTTGACGGGCTTGCGCAGGCCCTGCAGGACCGGCCCGACGGCGACGGCTCCGGCGCTGCGCTGCACGGCCTTGTAGGTGTTGTTGCCGGTGTTGAGGTCCGGGAAGATGAACACGGTGGCCCGGCCCGCGACCTCCGAGTCGGGAAGCTTGGCGCTGGCCACCGACGGTTCGATCGCGGCGTCGTACTGGATCGGTCCCTCCACCGGCAGATCCGGCCTGCGCTCGCGCACCAGGGCGGTGGCGGCGCGGACCTTGTCGACGTCGACGCCCGAACCGGACTCGCCGGTCGAGTAGGACAGCATCGCGATCCGCGGTTCGATGCCGAAGCGGGCGGCGGTGGCGGCGGAGGAGATCGCGATGTCGGCGAGCTGATCGCTGGTGGGGTCGGGCACCACCGCGCAGTCGCCGTAGGCGAGCACCCGGTCCGACAGGCACATGAGGAAGATGCTCGACACCGTCGACACGCCGGGTTCGGTCTTGATGATCTCGAAGGACGGCCGGATGGTGTGCGCGGTGGTGTGCGCGGCACCGGAGACCATGCCGTCGGCGACCCCGAGGTGCACCATCATCGTGCCGAAATACGAAATGTCGCTCATGATCTCGCGGGCGCGTTCGATCGTCATCCCCTTGTGGGCACGCAGCCGGGCGTACTCCTCGGCGAACGGCTCGGCGTGCTCGGACGACCTGGGATCCAGCACCGTCGCCGCACTCAGGTCCACGCCGAGTTCGGCCGCCCGGCGCCGCACCTGCGTCTCGTCGCCGAGGATCGTCAGGTCGGCGATCTTGCGTTGCAGGACGCGACCGGCCGCGCGCAGGATCCGGTCGTCGTCGCCTTCGGGCAGGACGATGTGCCGGCGCCGGCGGCGGGCCCAGTCGATGAGCTGGTACTCGAACATCTGCGGGGTCGTGACGGACGGCCGGGGCACGTCGAGGCGGCTCAGCAGCCGATCCGTGTCCACGTGCTGCTCCATCAGCGCGACGGCGGTGTCGATCTTGCGGTGCGCGCCGAGCGCCATGCGACCGCGCGTCCGGTCGGCGGCCGATGCGGTGTCGAACGTCCCCAGGGTGGTCGTCAGGATCGGCAGGCTGGGCCGGAGTCCGGCGACGAGTTGCGCCATCGCCGGGTGCGGCAGGAGCCCACCGTTCATGATGATGCCGGCCAGCGAGGGAAATCCTTCGGCGGCATTGGCATTCACGAGGGCGAGGAGCACGTCGGAGCGGTCGGCGGGAGCGATCACCACGACACCCTCGGTGATGCGTTCGAGGATGTGTTCGGCGGTCATGCCGCCGACCATGACGCGCAGCGCCTCGCGGTGCAGCAGCTCGGGATCGCCGCTGTAGAGTTCGCCGTCGATCGCGGTCAGCAGTTCGCCCATGGTCGGCGCGACGAGGATCGGCACCTCCGGCAGCGTCCACAGCGGCACGCCCCGGTCCCCGACGGCCGCGGCGATCTCGTCGAGCCGGTCGGAGGGACAGCGGTTGACGACGATTCCGGTCAGGTGGGCGTGCTGGGCGGCGAGCTCGGCCGTGCACACGCCGGTCAGTTGCGCCACCTCGTCGGGGGTGCGCCGGGAGCCGCGCAGTACGAGCAGAACGGGCGCATCGAGATTCGCGGCAATGCGCGCGTTGTAGCCGAGCTCGCTGGGGTTGGCGATCTCGGTGTAGTCGCTGCCGACGATGACGACGGCGTCGCATCGGTCGGCGACGGCGTGGTACTTGACGACGATCTCGCTGAGGGCGGCCTCGGGATCGGCGTGCACGTCGTCGTAGGTGGCGCCGACGCACTCGTCGTAGTCGAGGTCGACGGTGATGCGCTCGAGGAGCAGTTCGAGGATGTAGTCGCGCTCGCCGTCGGAGCGGGCGATGGGGCGGAAGACGCCGACGCGCGCGGCGGAGGCGCACAGCGCCTGGAGCAGGCCGAGCGCGACGGTGGACTTGCCGGTGTCGCCCTCCGGCGCAGCGATGTAGATACTCGACACGGACTCGGCGGCGGCGCTCATGGCTCACACCCTAGCGCTGCGCCGGTGCGTCCTTCGGGCGGTGGGAGCAACCCGAAAGACGCACCGGCGGCGCAGCCGCGTCAGTCCGCGAGCGGGTCGAGCGCGAAGTCGTACGTGGCCACCTTGCGGCCGGCGTCGTCGACCTGTGGTTCGAGGACGAGTTCCGGCTTCGTCGCGGTCGCGACGTCGTCGTCGAGCCACTCACCACCGGCGAAGTACAGCTGAGTGATGATCGGTTGCCTGCCGGGTGCGGTCACCCGCAGGTGCAGGTGCGCCGGGCGCCACGGGTGCCATCCGGCTGCCTCGATGAACTGTCCGGTGGGCCCGTCGGTGGGGATCTGATACGGAGCCGGCTCGATGGTGGTGATGTCGTAGCGACCCTCGGCATCGGCGACGACGGTGCCGCGCAGATTCCATTGCGGGAGGTGCGGGGCGAACTGGGAGTAGTAGCCTTCGTCGTCGGCGTGCCAGATCTCGATCCGGGCCCCGCCGAGGCCCCGACCGTCGAGGTCGGTGACCTGTCCGCGCAGGACCAGCGGGGTGTGGACGCGATCCTCGTCGCGCATCGGGAGCGCGCACTGCGCCGGTAGTTCCGGTGCGCCCGGAACGTAGTACGGCCCCTCGATGCTGCCCTTGGTGCCGCGGAACCTCCGGGAGTTGACGTCCTCGATCTCGTGCTCGACGAACACGTCCAGCAGCAGTGGCCACTCGCCGCCCTCGCCCACGTCGATGAGCCACTGCTTGAGCACGCGGTACTCGTCGTAGGTGACGGCATACTTCCGGATCAGTGCACTGAATCCCGCGAGGGCTTCCGTCGCGAGGGCGGACAACCGCTCCGGCGAGGTGTCGGCGGTGAAGCGTTCGCCCTTGAACTTGTCGGTGGCGGCGTTGCCGGAGCCGACCGCGGTGGGTGTCTCGGTGATGGTCATGATCTCTCCCGGAAAGTGGTCAGGCGCGGCGGAAGTGGGACACGTCGTCGTTGCCGACGAGGTCGGGCACGGTCCAGCCGTCGAGGTCGTACTCGCTCATGAACTGCTCGGCGAGGCCCTTCATGGAGGACACGTCCCCGCGGCTCTCCGCGGCGAACAGCAGCTCGGCCTTGACGTTCTCGTGGTTGCCGGCGTAGTTGCGCTCGTACAGTTCGTGGCGGCCGCCGAATTCGGAGCCGATCGAATCCCACAGAGCCTTCATGACCTTGACCCGGTCCACGGCGGTGATCCCGTCGGAGCCGCGGACGTACTTGTCCAGGTAGGGCCGCACCTCGGGATTCTTGAAGTCCGCCGCCGAGGACGGCAGGTAGATCAGGCCCGAGGCGACGTCCTGTTCGATGATCTCCTTGATCCGCGGGTAGCCCTGCATCGCGAACATCCGGTAGGTCAGGCCGTACTCGAGCTTCGGGATGACGGTGTCGCCGATCCACGGTTCCGGGTTGTTGACCATCGCGTCGGTGAGCGACCAGAACAGGTTGCGCCAGCCGATGACCTCACCGACGCGGGTCTGCACGCCGCGGAAACCGCCGGCGCCGGTCGCGTCGAGGGCCTTCATCAGCAGGCCCGCGATGAAGTCGAGCTTGACCGCCAGGCGCGTGCAACCCTGCAGGGTGAAGCGCTGGAGGAAGCCGGAGCCGCCGAGGAAGTTGTTGATCTTCTCCACGTCGCCGTACATGAACACGTTCTCCCACGGCACCAGCACCTTGTCGAAGATGAAGATCGCGTCGTTCTCGTCCATACGCGAGGACAGCGGGTAGTCGAACGGGGATCCGACGACGTTGGCGTTCTGGCTGTAGGAGGCGCGCGAGATCAGCTTGATGCCGGGGGCGTCCATCGGCACCGTGCAGATCAGGGCGAATTCCTTCTTCTTGATCGGCAGGCCGTAGTGGGCGATGAAGTTGTAGTTGGTGATCGCCGAGCCGGTGGCGACGACCTTCGCGCCGGAGACGATCAGGCCCGCGTCGGTCTCCTTCTCCACCTTCATGAACACGTCGCCCACCTCGTCCGGCGGCAGCGACCGGTCCACCGGCGGGTTGATGATCGCGTGGTTCCAGTACAGGACCTTCTCCTGCGATTCGCGGTACCAGCGCTTGGCGTTGTCCTGGAACGGCGAGTAGAACTCGTCGTTGGCGCCGAGCGTGCCGAGGAAGGAGGCCTTGTAGTCGGGGCTGCGGCCCATCCAGCCGTAGGTCAGCCGCGCCCAGGTGGCGATGGCGTCGCGGTCGGCTCGCAGGTCGTTCGCGGACTTCGGGGTGCGGAAGAACGGCATGGTCACCCCGCCGTTGCCGGTGTCGGTCGGGGCGGTGAGGGTGCCGACGTGCTCGCCGGTGTGCAGCGCGTCGTAGAGGCGCGCGGTCATGCGGATGGAGTTGCGGAACGCCGGGTGGTTGGTGAAGTCCTTGACGCGCTCCCCGTGCAGGTAGATTTCGCGACCGTCGTCGATCGACGCGATGTACTCGTCGCCGGTCATGGGCCGCGAGGCGAAGTTCTTCTGCTGATTGGCCGGGTGGTCCGCGGCGACGTTCACCTTCGACCGATCGACGGTGCCGGTAGCGGGGGCTGCTTCGGTGGTGGTCATTGTCTTCCCTTCGAAAGAGGCGGGAGCGGGATCAGGAGGCAGCGCGGGCGAGCTGCGAGTGCAGGGGCGTGAATGTGGCGGTGGCGTCGAACCATCCGCTGTGCGGATCGTCGAGGCACCCGTTCCACGCGGCCGAGCCGGATCGGTCCCCGAGGTCGTGGAAGGTGCTGCGGAAGAACAGGAGCGGGTCCTTCTCCGCGTCGACGGAGGCGTCGACGATCTCGCCGACGAAGATGACGTGGTCGCCGCCGTCGTATTCGGCCCACGGGCGGCAGATCAGGGTGGCCGCGTTGCCGAGGAGGGCGGGGGCGATTCCGGTGTCGTCCCATGTCGGTGCGACGGCCTGCGGCCTGCCCGCGAAATGCAGTGCGGTGGAGATCTGTTCGGCCGACAGAATGTTCACGGCGAACGGCGCGTCGCTGAGGTAGCCGCACGCCTTCGACGTCCGCGTCAGCGTCACCTGGCACAGCCTCGGCTCCAGCGAGATGGCGGTGAAGGCGGTGACCGTGGCCCCGTGCGGCGCGCTGTCGGCGTTGGCGCACGTGACGACCGTGACCCCGCTGGCGAACTGGCCGAAGATGTTGCGAAGTGCTCGCTGGTCCATGAGGAGACCGCCTTTCTGCACGATGTGCGATCGCGGGTCGATCCGGAACGAGAACCAACATATGACCCGGATCACACCCCGTCGATCCGCGTTGCGAAGGGGCGATCCGCATTGCGAAGCGGGCACGGAACGCACCGGACGGACCGGGCGGCACGTGACCGTGATCACAGTGCGGTGCTAGCGTGGGGAGTTGCCCGCACACCGGCACGGCACCAGTTGGGAGGGTTGGAAGGGCGAATGCGAGCACCGGAAAGCCGCGGCTTCACGAACTGGGACGAAGTGCACGATGTGGTGTCCCAGGCGTACTTCCCGCACCAGCTGACACTCCTCAGCCGCGGACCCGCAGCCCGCACGTCGCTGGAGTCGACCCGGCTCGGCGCCTCGCGGCTGGCGCGGATCGGCTTCGGCGTCGACGTGTCGATCCGTTCCGAACATCCCGGCGCGTACGGCATCAACATTCCCCTGACCGGGCACCTCGTCACCGCCGTCGGTCGCGACGAGGTCGTGTCGACTCCCGGCCTGGCGACGGTCTGCCCACCCGACACCCCGACCGTCATCACCCGGTGGAGCAGTTCGTGCGAGATCATCGGGTTCAAGATCGACCGCGACTACGTGCAGCGCGAGATGGACCGACTGCTCCCCCGTCCCGGCAGGCGATTGCCCGCGCAACTGGATCTGCGGTCGGGGGCGGGGGCCGACTGGTTGCGCCTCGTGCGAGCGGTCGCCGACGAGTCGCTGCGGGACAACGTCCTACTGCGCAGTGACCAGGTGGCCGAGCAACTCTGCCGCGCCGTCACGACTGCCCTGGTGCTTGCCGCCGCACCGGACGACGGTGACGGCCCGGCCGGGGTGCGGCCGCGGACCGTCAAGCGGGTGATGGACGCGATCCAGCAGGATCCGGCGCGTCAGTGGACCGCCGCGGAGATGGCCGACCTCGTCGGCGTCAGCGTCCGCCGCATCCAGCAGGGGTTCCGCGAGTGCGTCGGCATGACGCCCATGGAGTACCTCGCCGACGTCCGGCTCGAGCGGGTCCACGCGGAGCTATCCGTAACCTACTGCACTGCAACTGTTTCCGATGTCGAGTTTCGCTGGGGCATCATGCACACCGGACGGTTCGCCGCCGCGTACCGGCGCAAGTACGGCGTGAGCCCGTCCGAGACGCTGCGCGGCGTGACCGCCTGATCTGCAGCGCGACTGCGCACCTGATTTCGCTCGGCATCCACTGCGGCCCCGCGGCGCGTTTGACTTTCGTGTGACCGCTCCCACATCATTATGTACGCATAGTGAAGCATGCGTACGCATTGCGTACATTCGCGACGGTGCCTACGGCGGTCCGGAAGGCTCGTGCAGAAGACGAAAGGTGAACGATGACGAGGACAGTTCCGCACTCACGTCTCGGCAGGCGAGCAGCGGCAGCCCTCGCGACCGGCGCGCTCTGCGTCACGTTCGCTGCCTGTTCGTCGTCCGAGCCCGTCGACTCCGCGTCCGCCGCGGCGACCGGTGGCACCTCCGCCGACGACGCCCCGCACCCCGCGGCCGCGCCGGTCGCCGAGGGCGAGATGCGAGTGACGTTGCTCGGCACGGGTAGTCCCGTTCCGAGCACCACTCGCTACGGCATGTCGACCCTGGTTCAGGCCAACGGTCTGAACCTGGTGTTCGACACCGGTCGCGGCGCGACGGTACGCCTGAACCAGGCGGGCGTTCCGCTCGGACAGATCGACGGCGTGTTCCTCACCCACTTCCATTCCGATCACGTCAACGGCCTGGACGACCTGTGGATGACCGGGTTCATTCCCGCGTTCGGCGGCCGCGAGGGCACGTTCGACGTGTACGGACCGACGGGCGTGCAGAATATCACCGACGGTCTGGCCCAGACGTTCCGCAACGACATCGACGTCCGCGTCGCGGACGGCGAGGTCGATCGCGCCACCACCACGATCGTCCCGCACGAGTTCGACCGCGACGGAGTCGTTTTCGACCGGGACGGGGTGAAGGTCACCATGTTCGAGGTGCGGCACGATCCCGCCGACGCCATCCGTCCGGCGGTGGGATATCGCGTCGACTACGCCGGGAGGTCGGTCCTGATCAGCGGCGACACCGTGCCGGTGGACAACGTCGTCCGCTACGGTACGGGCGTGGACGTCCTGATCCACGAGGTGGCCGAATTCGAGGATCCCGCGGCCCTGCCGAACGTCTACGCCCACCACACCAATCCGAGGCAGGCCGGAGAGATCTTCACCGAAACCGCGCCGAAGATGGCCGTCTACAGCCACATCGTCAACGGCATCCCCGGCCGCGTACCGGGCGTCACCGACGAAGTCCTGGTCGACCGTACCCGCGAGACCTACGACGGTCCTCTGACCGTCGGCGCGGACCTGATGAGTTTCACGATCACCGCCGACGACGTCCGCATCGACTAGGCGGCTCCGCCGCCGGTGTGCCTTTTGGGCTGCCCTGACCGCCCAAAAGGCACACCGGCGGCGTCAGCCGCGTCAGGCCAACGCACGCAGGCGCGGCGCCAGGTCACGCTCGAACAACTCCAAAAAGCGCCGCTGATCGTGCCCCGGCGCGTGGAACACCAGATGGTTCAGCCCCGCCTGCACATACGCGCCGACCTGCTCGACCGCCTCGTCCGGATCCGACGCCACGATCCACCGCTTGGCCACCTGCTCGATCGGCAACGCATCGGCCGCCGCCTCCATCTCGATCGGATCGTCGATCGAATGCTTCTGCTCCGCCGACAGCGACAACGGCGCCCAGAACCGGGTGTTCTCCAGCGCCCGCTCCGAATCGGTGTCGTAGGAGATCTTGATCTCGATCATCTTGTCGATCC
>NZ_JAALEH010000047.1:0-42823 GCF_011058195.1 Rhodococcus sp. 14C212
CCCGCGCCGCCGCCCGGTCGTCGCTCGCTTCCGAGGGCCGGCTCGAACGGTCCGAGGCCCGTCGCGGCGCACTGTTCGACGAGGGAGGCCCGTTGTCGAAGATCACCACGCTGCGTCCCCGGGACTACGGCGAGGCCCGCACCATCGGCGAACGGTTCCGCGACGGCACTCCGGTGATCATGGACCTGGTGGAGATGAGCAACGCCGACGCCAAGCGGCTCGTCGACTTCGCCGCCGGGCTGGCCTTCGCGCTGCGCGGCTCGTTCGACAAGGTCGCCACCAAGGTGTTCCTCCTCTCCCCGGCGGACATCGACGTCTCCGCCGAGGAGCGCCGCCGGATCGCGGAGACGGGGTTCTACAACCAGCAGTGACCTGGACCCGCAGCGGCGGTTCCGGCACGGTCGACGCCCGGTGCCCGGTGTACAACACCGGGCACCGGGCGTTTCGGTTTGGCTCGATCCGCCGTCGTCGGGCAGAGTGGGCGGGTGGCCGTATTCGAGGTGCTCTGGTTCCTGCTGTTCATTTTCTGGCTGCTGCTGATCGGCCGGATCATTGTCGAGTTCATCCGGACGTTCGCACGGGACTGGAAGCCGACGGGATTCGTCGTCGTCGTTCTCGAAGCAATCTTCACGGTCACCGATCCGCCGGTGAAACTGCTGCGTCGGCTCATTCCTCCGCTGAATCTCGGTGGGGTGCGACTGGATCTGTCCATCATGGTGCTGCTGTTCATCGTCTACTTCCTGATGGCGTTCATTCCCCGAGGTGGGACGCTCTGACGGCCGACACCTGCTCGGGCGATCCGTGCGAAAGCCGCCCTGTGCCAGAATGGGGTGCCAGTTACAGTGAGTTTGATACGCGTGACGCACTGTGGATATAACTGAATGCTTGCTTGACCGCTCACACGACGCGTGAAGGGATCCTTCCATGCCGCTGACCCCAGCTGATGTGCACAATGTCGCGTTCAGCAAGCCGCCGATCGGAAAGCGTGGCTACAACGAGGACGAGGTCGACGCGTTCCTGGATCTCGTCGAGCAGGAACTGACCCACCTGATCGAGGAGAACGCCGACCTGCGACAGCGGGTGGCCGAGCTCGACCAGGAACTCGCCGAGGCCAAGAAGGGCTCCCGTCCCGGCGCGGCGGCGGCACCGGCCCAGCCGGCCAAACCGGAACCCGCCCGCGTCGTCGAGGCGCCGAAGCCGCCGGAACCCGCTCCGGCGCCGGCTCCCGCGCCGGCCCCCGCACCGGTGGCGGCCGCACCGGCTTCCGGAGACGCGAGCATGCAGGCCGCCAAGGTCCTGGGCCTGGCCCAGGAAATGGCGGACCGCCTCACCGGCGACGCCAAGGCCGAGTCCGAGGAGCTGCTGCGCAACGCCCGCACCAATTCCGAGCAGCTCATCTCCGATGCGCGCACCCGCAGCGAGGCGATGATCGCCGACGCGCGGCAGAAGTCCGAGGCGATGCTCGCCGACGCCCGCACCCGCTCCGAAACGCAGCTGCGCCAGGCCAAGGAGAAGGCCGATGCGCTGCAGGCGGACGCCGAGAAGAAGCACACCGAGATCATGGCGACCATCAACCAGCAGCGTTCGGTGCTCGAGGGCCGCATCGAGCAGCTCAAGACCTTCGAGCGCGAGTACCGGGTGCGCCTGAAGTCGTACCTCGAATCTCAGCTCGAGGAGCTCGAGCAGCGCGGTTCCGCCGTGCCGGTCGACGGTGGCCAGGAGGCGTTCAACCAGTCGAACTCCTCGTTCGGTTCCACGTCCTTCGCCAAGGGCAACAGCTGATCGAGGCGGCGGTCCGATGGCCGGGTTCCGATGAGGGTGCGCCGTGCTGGTGGTGACTCTCGCCCTTGCAGCCGTCGGCTTCGGCATGCTCGTCGTGGCCCTCATGACGGGGTCCGTGTTGTGGGCCTGGGGTTGCATCGTCGTGTGTGTGGTGGGCGCGGTCCTGTTGCTGATCAGTGCCTTGAGCGGCAAGCGGACCGCGCCCCCGACGACGACGGGATCCGAGCCGAGACGGCGCCGCGAGGGACGCGATGCAAGCGAATGAGCGCGGCGGCATAGAATAGTTCGAGGACAGTCTGCAGTGCTTTCCCCCGGCAGCCGCCGGGGACGGCGTCGATCCGGCCATCACCGGGGAGCCTTCGGAAGAACGGCCGTGCCGATCGGCGCGACCCAGTAGAACCGAACGGGTGGGCCCGTCACAGCCCGAACGAGTGGCCCGTCCGGCCGGCAGAGCCCGGGGGGACGGTGCAAGCGGGGTGGTACCGCGGTTGCCGGCGCACAGGGCGCGGCGATCGTCCCCGTGCCGGACACGTCTAGGCACGAGGAGTCACGCTGTGACGAAAAGCACCCCCGACCGCCCGCAGGCCCCCGAGGCGCCGACCGGCGGGTACCCGCGCGTCGACTACGGGGTCGCCAAGGACTCGGGCGTCGACTTCCCCGAGCTCGAGGTGAAGGTCCTCGACGGGTGGGCGAAGGACGACACCTTCCGCGCCTCGGTCGCGAACCGCGAGGGCGCCGACGAGTTCGTCTTCTACGACGGCCCGCCGTTCGCGAACGGCCTGCCCCACTACGGGCACCTGCTCACCGGCTACGTCAAGGACCTCATCCCGCGCTTCCGGACGATGCGCGGCAGGAAGGTCGAGCGGCGCTTCGGCTGGGACTGTCACGGCCTGCCCGCCGAACTCGAGGCGGAGAAGCAGCTCGGGATCAAGGACAAGTCCGAGATCGACACGATGGGGCTGGCCGAGTTCAATGCCTACTGCAAGACGTCGGTGCTGCGGTACACCGGGGAGTGGCGCGACTACGTCACCCGGCAGGCCCGCTGGGTGGACTTCGACAACGACTACAAGACCCTGGACCTCGACTTCATGGAGTCGGTCATGTGGGCCTTCAAGCAGCTCTACGACAAGGGCCTGATCTACCAGGGCTTCCGGGTGCTGCCGTACTCGTGGTACGAGCAGACCCCGCTGTCGAACCAGGAGACCCGGCTCGACGACGCCTACAAGATGCGTCAGGACCCGGCCGTCACCGTCGACATGGTGGTGCGCGCACCGGGCAGCGAACTCGACGGCGCCAACGCCCTGATCTGGACCACGACGCCGTGGACGCTGCCGTCCAACCTCGCGATCGCGGTGCACCCCGACATCACCTACGTCGCCGTCCGCGTCGGCGAGGGTGACGACGCGAAGACCTACGTGCTCGCGGAGGACCGCCTCGGTCACTACGCCCGCGAGTTCGGCGACGAACCCGAGGTGCTGGGCCGGTACACCGGCGCGGACCTCGTCGGCCTGGCCTACGAGCCGCCGTTCGACTTCTTCGTGGGCCGGGAGAACGCCCACCGGGTCATCGCGGCCGACTACGTCACCACCGACTCCGGCACCGGAATCGTCCACCTGGCACCGGCCTTCGGTGAAGAGGACATGGAGTACTGCCAGCGCAACGGCATCGAGCTGGTGCAGCCGCTCGATCCGGGCGGAAAGTTCACCGCCCTCGTTCCGCCCTACGAGGGCCTGCAGGTCTTCGACGCCAACCCGGTGATCATCAAGGACCTCAAGGCCGCCGGAAAACTGTTGCGGCACGAGACGATCGAGCACTCCTACCCGCACTCGTGGCGGTCCGGCCGGCCGCTGATCTACATGGCGGTCCCGTCGTGGTTCGTCGCCGTGACACGGTTCCGGGACCGCATGGTGGAGCTGAACCAGCAGATCACCTGGGTGCCCGAGCACATCCGCGACGGCCAGTTCGGCAAGTGGCTCGAGGGCGCCCGCGACTGGAACATCAGCCGGAACCGCTACTGGGGCAGCCCCATCCCCGTATGGGTCTCGGACGATCCGGCCTACCCGCGCGTCGACGTGTACGGCTCCCTCGACGAGCTCGAACGGGACTTCGGGGTGCGGCCGAGCGACCTGCACCGGCCGATGATCGACGAGCTGACCCGCCCCAACCCGGACGACCCGACCGGGAAGTCGACGATGCGCCGCGTCCCCGAGGTGCTCGACTGCTGGTTCGAGTCGGGGTCGATGCCGTTCGCCCAGGTGCACTACCCGTTCGAGAACACCGAATGGTTCGACTCGCACTATCCCGGCGACTTCATCGTCGAGTACAACGGTCAGACCCGCGGCTGGTTTTACACCCTGCACGTGCTCGCCACCGCGCTGTTCGACCGCCCCGCGTTCAAGACCGTCGCCGCCCACGGCATCGTCCTCGGCGACGACGGGCTGAAGATGAGCAAGTCCAAGGGCAACTACCCGGACGTCAACGAGGTGTTCGCCCGCGACGGCTCCGACGCCATGCGCTGGTTCCTGATGTCCTCGCCCATCCTGCGCGGCGGCAACCTCGTCGTCACCGAGCAGGGCATCCGCGAGGGCGTCCGGCAGGCGTTGCTGCCGCTGTGGAACGCGTGGAGCTTCCTGCAGCTGTACGCGTCCAAGCCCGGCACGTGGCGCACCGACTCGCCGCACGTGCTCGACCGGTACATCCTGGCCAAGCTCGCCGCCACCCGCGACGCCATCACCGACGCGCTCGAGGTGGTCGACATCGCCGGAGCCTGCGACGAGCTGCGTACCTTCAGCGACGCCCTCACCAACTGGTACGTGCGCCGCTCCCGCAGCCGGTTCTGGGACGAGGACGCCGACGCGATCGACACTCTGCACACCGTGCTCGAGGTCGTCAGCCGCCTCGCCGCGCCCATGCTGCCGCTGGTCACCGAGGTGATCTGGCGCGGCCTGACCGGCGGCCGCTCCGTGCATCTGGCGGACTGGCCGGCCGCCGGGGACCTGCCGGCCGACCCGGCCCTGGTCGAGTCGATGGACGAGGTCCGCTCGGTGTGCTCGACAGTGCTCTCGCTGCGCAAGGCCCAGAAGCTGCGCGTGCGGCTGCCGCTCCCGCAGGTCACCGTCGCCGCCCCCGAGGCGCACCGGCTGCAGCCGTTCGCCGAGCTCGTCCAGGACGAGGTCAACGTCAAGTCGGTCGAGCTGACCGAGGACGTCGATGCGCACGGCCGCTTCGAGCTGGTCGTCAACGCCCGGGCGGCGGGACCGCGCCTCGGCAAGGACGTGCAGACGGTGATCAGGGCGGTCAAGGCCGGGGACTGGTCCGAGGCGGCCGACGGCACCGTCACGGCCGCCGGTATCGCGCTGCTGCCGGAGGAGTACACCACCCGCCTGGTCGCGGCGGAACCGGAGTCGACGGCCGCGCTGCCCGGCGGCGCCGGCCTGGTGGTGCTGGACTCCACGGTCACCGAGGAGCTCGAGGCCGAGGGCTGGGCGAAGGACCGGATCCGCGAGCTGCAGGACGCGCGCCGCAACCTGGGCCTGGACGTCTCGGACCGCATCTCCGTGGTGTTCGAGGTGCCGGCCGACCGCGCCGACTGGGCGCTGCGGCACCGCGAGCTCATCGCCTCGGAGGTGCTCGCCACCAGCTTCGAACTCGCGCCCGCCGGGGACGGGGCGCTCGAGCTCGGTGAAGGGGTGCGCGCGGCGATCGTCAGGGCGTGAGCGTCCCGGTGACCGGGGCGCGCGGCGCGGCCACGGCGGTGACGCCGGGGCGGGCGTGATGTCGGTGCCAGGGGC
The DNA here is from genome assembly GCF_011058195.1 of Rhodococcus sp. 14C212. NCBI lineage: Bacteria > Bacillati > Actinomycetota > Actinomycetes > Mycobacteriales > Nocardiaceae > Rhodococcus > Rhodococcus sp. 14C212. Next base: position 5,574 of record NZ_JAALEH010000047.1, read on the forward strand.
GAGGATGCCCGGGTGCCCGCCGTGGTGAGTCCGAGCGGTCGACGCTGGGTGCTGCACCTGGACCTGGACGCCTTCTTCGCCTCCGCCGAACAACTGACCCGGCCGACCCTACGGGGTCGGCCGGTGCTCGTCGGCGGCCTCGGCGCGCGTGGCGTCGTCGCCGGGGCCAGCTACGAAGCCCGCGTCTTCGGGGCCCGGTCGGCGATGCCGATGAGCCGGGCCCGTCGGCTGGTGGGGCCCGCGGCGGTGGTGCTGCCGCCGCGCGGGGTGCTGTACCAGGCGCTCAGCCAGACCGTGTTCGACGTGCTGCGCGAGCGGATCCCCGTGCTCGAGACGCTGTCGCTCGACGAGGCGTTCGCCGAACCCGCCGAGCTCGCCGGCGCCGCCCACCACGACGTGGAAGGGTTCTGTGCGCGGCTGCGCGACGAGGTGCGGGCCCGCACCGGCCTCGTCGCGTCCATCGGCGCCGGCTCCGGCAAACAGATCGCCAAGATCGCCTCCGGCCTCGCCAAGCCCGACGGAGCGCTCGTCGTGCGCCCCGAGGAGGAGCTGGCGCTGCTGCACGGCCTGCCGGTGCGCAAGCTGTGGGGGATCGGACCGGTGTCGGAGGAGCGTCTGCGGCGTCTGGGCATCGACACGATCGGTGACCTCGCCGCGCTGCCGGTCCCGGAGGCGGCCTCGATCCTGGGCGCCACGGTCGGCCCGGCGCTGCACCGGCTCGCCAACGGGCACGACGATCGACCGGTCGTCGAACGCGCCGACGCCAAGCAGGTCAGTGCGGAGACGACGTTCCCGACCGACATCGTCACCCTCGCCGAACTGCGACGTGCCGTCACCGGCAGCGCCGCCGCCGCGCATCGCCGGTTGCGGCGCGACGGCCGGGCCGCCCGGACCGTCGTGCTCAAGCTGCGCAAGGCCGACATGAGCATCCTCACCCGCTCGTCGACGCTGCCGTACGCCACCGAGGATGTGGCGACGCTCACGGCGGCGGCGCAGCGGCTGGCGCTCGATCCGCTCGAGATCGGCCCGATCCGCCTCGTCGGCGTCGGCCTCGCCGGCCTGTCCAGCATCCGGCAGGACTCGCTGTTCCCCGAGCTCGAGCAGCCCCCGGAGGACCCGGTGGAGTCGTCGCCGCACACCGGACCGGAGCACGTCACGACGGTGGCGGGACAGCGGTGGCGTCCCGGCACGGACGTGCACCATCCGGAGTTCGGACACGGCTGGGTGCAGGGCGCCGGGCACGGCGTGGTGACGATCCGCTTCGAGACGCGCTCGACCGGGCCGGGGCCGGCCCGCACCCTCTCCGAGAACGATCCCGCCCTCTCCGAGGGCGATCCGCTCGCCGGCCTCGGGTGAGCGCGCGGGCCCCCGCCGCTCTCACGGTCTTCTTACTACCGCCGGGTACGCTTACGGGCGATCCGCTGTCCCGGTGGAGCATCCGCTGCTGGATGAACCGAGCACGGTACCCGTGCACGATCGAGAACGAGAAGGACGAGAAGTTGAAGCTTCGCAAGATCACTGTCGCCACGGTGGCTCTGGCCGCCGCCCTCACGATGTCCGCCTGCAGCTCGGACGACGGAGGTAGCTCGACCTCGACCTCGGCGAAGACCACCACCAGCACCACGACCGCCGCCGCGCAGTACCCGCCGGTGCCGACCGTCGAGGATCTCAACGCCATGCTGGCGAAGGCGTTCGACGAGACCGTCCCGGCCGAGGAGAAGGTGAACCTCGTGCAGGGTGCCGAGCAGGATCCGGCCCTGATCGACCAGGTCGCCGCCGCTGCCGAGCAGGCCGGCGCGCAGATCACCGTTCTGGACGTCAACGACAACCAGAACGGCACGGTCACCGCCGGCATCGAGACCCTGCTGGCCGGTGCGCAGCAGCCCGCCGTCGGCACCGTCGACTTCGTCGCCGAGAACGGCGTGTGGAAGCTGTCGAAGAACAACGCCTGCGCCATCGTCGCGACGGCTCAGCTGCAGTCGCCGGCCTGCGCCTGACGTAGACCGACACGGCGGCCGGGGCGGAGATCCGCCCCGGCCGCCGCTTCGTCCGCCCGTCCGCCGTCCACTCAGGACTGCCAGCGCACCCGGTCCACCAGGGTCTGCGCCAGGCGGGTGGTGCCCGCGGGATCGCTGTACGCCTGCTCCCCGCCGACCGTGAGATCTCCGGCGATCGGAAGCGGCCGGCCGAGGTCGATGGTCATCGTGCCTTCGCCGGTCATCTCGTACCGGTCGATGTTCAGCCGACCGGACCCGTTCGGCAGCGCCCACGTGGCCTCGCGCGGGGTCTGGGTGATGCGCAGGTGCACGGTCAGCAGGTCGCCGTCCCGCTCGAGCAGGCTGGCGGTGGCGATCTGATCGAGCGCCATCCCGCTCATCACCTGTTGGTGGATCTCCCACACCCCACCCACGCCGATCTCCTCCTCGGGGAACGACACCATCCGGTACACGGCCTGGTAGAAGGCCTGCTCGATGGCCGATCGGGCGATGTCCGCGGAGTCCGACGTGGGATCGAGCCGCAGCGCGCTCACCGCGCCGGACGGCGACATCGTCAGTCCCGCCTCGGATCCCCGAGCGGGCCCGAGCGCCGCGGCGAGGGCCGCATCCGGCGACGTGGCGTCGTCGATCCGCAGGTCCACGAGGCTGCTCGGCGAGGTGTCCGACACGGCTTCGCTCACCATCGCGGTGAGCGGCAACGTCAGTTCGGGGGTGGAGAAGTCCTGTTCCGGTTGATCGCCGATCGACTGGAAGACCTGCGAGGCGGTCGTCAGCGCCACCTGCTGGCTCGTGTCGACGGGCGGGGTGAGCCGGATCCGGCTGCGCGGCTCGGCCCCCGGCTCCAGGACCACCGCGGTGACCGCGGCGACGGGCACCGTGACCTCCGTCGAGGTCGCCGTCGATGTGGGGGCGGCACCGTCGGCGGAGTTGCCGCACCCGGCGAGGAGGGTGGTCAGGGACAGGGCCACACCGAGGGAGCGGGCCCTCGGGCGGGCGAATCTGGGCAGCACAGGCACGCACCCCAGGGTAGCCACGGCGGGCGGGGTGGCCGTCGCGCTCCTCGGATGGGGGATGATGGCAGGGTGACCGACGACCCCCCCGAGCACGATGCCCATCCCGACGCCGTCGCGGAACCCCCGGTTGCGTCGTCGTCGGCCGGAACCGCGGCGAAGGACGTGCCCGCCCCGGCCCGGCGGCTGCGCGAGCTGCTCGCCCTCGCCGCGGTGATCTTCGGGTTCGACCTGCTCACCAAGGTGCTGGCCGTCCACTACATCGATCCGGCCGATCCCGTCTCGATCGTCGGGGACACGGTGACGCTCACGTTGGTGCGCAACCCGGGTGCCGCCTTCTCGATGGCCACCGGCATGACGTGGCTGCTGACCCTGGTCGCGGTCGCCGTCGTGGTGGGCGTGATCAGGATCGGCCGTACGCTGCGGTCGGGCTGGTGGGCCCTGGGACTCGGGCTCGTCCTCGGGGGCGCGCTGGGTAATCTCGTCGACCGGATCTTCCGTTCCCCGGGTCCGCTGCAGGGACACGTCGTCGACTTCGTGTCGGTCGGTTGGTGGCCGGTGTTCAACGTCGCCGATTCCGCGATCGTCTGCGGCGCGATCCTGCTCGTGGCGCTGACCGTCTTCGGCGTCGAACCGGACGGCTCGCGGAAGACCGGCTCCTCCGACAGCAGCAGAAAGGAAGCACACAAGTGAGAGAAACCCGGGCGATGCCCGTCCCCGACGGGCTCGACGGGATGCGGGTCGACGCGGGCCTGGCACGGCTGCTCGGCCTGTCGCGCACGGCGATCGCCGCCCTGAGCGAGGAGGGAGCCGTCCTGGTCGACGGTGCCGCCGCGGGCAAGTCCGATCGGCTGTCCGCCGGTTCCTGGCTCGAGGTGGAACTGCCCGAGCCGCCCCGGCCCCTCACCATCGAGGCGACGCCCGTGGAGGGCATGGAGGTCCTCTATGCGGACGACGACATCGTCGCCGTCGACAAGCCCGTAGGCGTCGCGGCGCACGCGAGCGTCGGCTGGACCGGGCCGACCGTGATCGGCGGACTGGCGGCCGCCGGATTCCGCATCTCCACCTCCGGCGCCCACGAGCGGCAGGGCATCGTCCACCGCCTCGACGTCGGCACGTCCGGGGTCATGGTCGTCGCGACGTCCGAGCGCGCCTACACGGTGCTCAAGCGGGCCTTCAAGCAGCGCACCATCGACAAGCGCTACCACGCCCTCGTGCAGGGGCACCCCGATCCCAGCAGCGGCACGATCGACGCGCCGATCGGCCGGCATCGCAGCAGCGACTGGAAGTTCGCCGTCACCGCCGACGGCAAGCCCAGCATCACCCACTACGACACCCTCGAGGCGTTCCAGGCCGCGAGCCTGCTCGACATCCACCTCGAGACCGGCCGCACCCATCAGATCCGCGTGCACTTCTCCGCGCTGCGGCACCCCTGCTGCGGCGACCTGACCTACGGCGCCGACCCGCGCCTGGCCGAGCGGCTCGGCCTCGAGCGTCAGTGGCTGCACGCCCGGTCGCTCGGTTTCGCGCATCCCGCCGACGGGCGCTGGATCGAGATCACCAGCAAGTACCCGGCCGACCTCGAGCACGCGCTCGCCGTGCTGCGCAGCGCCTGACCGTGCGGCGCGTGTCCCTGCCCTGGGCGGCGACGGCGGCACTGCTGCTGGCGGTGCTCGCAGCCGGGCTGCTCGCGCCGGCCCGGACGGCGACGGTGCGCACCGACACGCTCGGTCCGGACCACGGCGAGGCGGTCGCCGGCTACCTTGCGCGCGCTCAGGCGAGCGTCGAGTCCGCCACCGGCGAACCGCGGTGGGGACTGGTCTCCTTCACGGCGCCGGTGCCGGTCGAGCGGGCGGCGGCGCTGCCGGGAGACCCCCGCATCGCGCAGGTGCTGTTCCGCGTCCCGATCGAGCGGGTGCAGACCCCGCTGGTCGCGGTGGCCGTGCCCGCCCATCGGGAGGCGCTGCTGCGTGCGCCTGCCGTCGCGGCGGGCCGGCTGCGGCAGGCGGGCGGCACCGACCGGGCCGCGCGCGTCGCCGCGGTCTCGGCCGATCGCCTCGCGGACGGGTGCGCCTGCGTCGTCGGCGTCGTGGTGCGCGTCGCGCCGGCGGCGGCGTCCGAGCTCGCCGCGGCCCCCGGCGTCCGCGCCGTCGAACTGCTGCCTGCGGACGCGGTCGCCGGCGCGTTCTCGGTGAACCCGCTGCTGCCCGAGCACATCGACGTCGTCGCTCCGGGACCGGACGACGGCGAGCCCTGAGATCCGGTCGCGCAGGATCGGCGGGACAGACACCTCGCCGATGGGTACGGTGGCGCGGTGGCACGGGTTCTGGGGTACCTCCTGGTGGCGCTGCTCGCTGCGACCGGTCTGCTGTGGCCGCTGCTCGCCGGACTCGACACCGGCGACGCATCCGCCGCGTCGGATCCGGCGCGGATCACGAACTACACCGCCGACTACACCGTCGACGCCGACGGCGGGCTCACCGCCACCGAAACCGTCACGGTCGTCTTCCCGGCCGGCCGGCACGGTATCTTCCGGTACTGGGACGTCACCACGGGCGCCGATCCGCACGTGCGCCACATCCCCGAGATCGTCTCCGTCGACCGCGACGGCGCGCCCGAGCCGTTCGAGACGAGCCGGCAGCAGGGACACCGATTCGTCGTGGCGAAGATCGGGGACCCCGACGTGTTCCTGGAACCGGGCACCCACATCTATCGCATCGAGTACACGACCGAGGGGGTCCTCGACCCGCCGGGCGGCGCCGCCGCGACGTTCGACACGGCCGCGGGGACGGCCGCCCCGGTCGGCTCGGTGTTCCACTGGAGCGTGGTTCCCGGCGGGTGGGAGATGGCCATCGACCGGGCCGACATCACCGTGCGGCTGCCCGCGGCGTCCGGCCTGGTCGAATGTGCGGCGTCGGGGGTGACCTGCACCCTCGGCGGGGCCGGCACCGACACCGTCTCCGTCGGGGTGACCGGGCTCGAACCCCGGACGGCGGTGAACGTGCGCATCGGGCTCGGGCTCGACGCCCCGGCCCGGGCCACGGTGCCGTGGCCGGTCGCCTGGGATCCGATCCTCGGGCGGTCGGCGCCGATCGTGGCGGTGGTCGCGATGCTGGGCCTGCTCGGATTCGCCGTCGCGGCCCGGTGGGCGTGGACAGCCCGCGAACCCGAGCCGGGCCTGCCGGTGCTGTACTCGCCGCCCGACGGCTTCGGGCCGGTGCAGACCGTCTACCTCGCCTCCGAGCGGCCCGGGCCCGCGCCGCTCGCGGCGACGCTGCTGTACGCCGCCGAGGAGGAACTGGTCGAGCTGCGCCCCGCCGGCAGCGGGAAGAAGTCCGACGTGTGGGAGGTCCGCGGCGTCGCGTCCGCGGACAGGTGGGCGGCGACGGACCCGGTGACCCGGGCGGCCGGCGACGCACTGCAGATCTCGTACCCCGGCGCGGTGCTGCGGGCCGACGGCTCGAAGTCGGCGGGGGAACGGTTGTCGAAGGCGACGACGGAGCTCGCGTCGCAGTGCCGGATCTGGGCCCGCAACGAGGGACTGGTGGCCCCGTCGGCCCGCGAGCGTCTCGGCAAGGCGGCGGTGGTGCTGGCGCTGGTCCTCGCGGTGGTCGGGTTCGCAGTGCCGGTATGGCCGAGCATGTGGGGCCTGCCGGCGGCGGCCTTCGTGTTCGGCGGATGGGAGCTGCTGCGGCCGGAGGCGGGGACGCGGCGCACCGCGAAGGGCCGCGAGATGTGGTCGCGTGCCGGTGGGTTCCGGCGCATGCTCGTGACCCCGTCGAGCGAGGACCGCTACCGGTTCTCGGCGGAACGCGACCTCTACACCCGCTACATTCCGCACGCGGTCGCGTTCGGCGTGGCCGACCGGTGGGCGGAGAAGTACCGCACGGTCACCGGGTCCGAGCCGCCGGCGCCGGCGTGGTACCCGTATCCGGTCGGTGTGCACGGATTCGCCTCGGGGACCGGGGGATTCGACAGCTTCGAGTCGGCCCTGTCGTCGTCGATCGGCGCATACACCGCGTCGCAGTCCTCGTCGTCGGGCGGCGGCGGTGGCGGAGGCGGTGGGGGCGGCGGTGGCGGCTCGTGGTGACCGATCGCCGCGGTGAACGAGGCACCGGCGCGTCCGCACCGGTGCCGGGCTACGGAAGGAGGGCGGCCCCATGGTGACCGCAATCGTGATCGTCGTCGTGCTGGTGGTGGTGCTCGGTGCCGTGTTCGTGGTCGGCTTCAACCGGCTGCGCCGCGCCGACGTGCTGGCTCAGGAGGCCCTCGGCGGCATCGACGTGCAACTGAGCCGGCGCGCGGACCTGGTGCCGAACCTCGTGGCGACGGTGCGCGGCTACGCGGCGCACGAGAAGAGCGTGTTCGAGGAGGTCACCGCCGCCCGCACCGCCGCGTCGCGGGCGGCTTCCGGCGGCACGGTCGCGGAGAAGGCCCAGGCCGACGCCCGGCTCGAGAAGGCGGTGTTCGACGTGCTCGCCGTCGCCGAGAACTACCCGGATCTGAAGGCCTCGGCCAACTTCCTGGATCTGCAGCGCCAGCTCGGCGAGACCGAGGACCAGCTCGCGTTCGCCCGCCAGTACTACAACGACGCCGCGGGCCGGCTCAACACCTCGCTGAAGACGATCCCGTGGATGTTCTTCGCGGGACCGGCGGGCGTGCGCGAGCGCGAGTTCTACACCGCCCCGGCGGGCACGGAACTGCCGCCGACCGTGTCGTTCTGATCCACCCGGCGCGCCCGGTCGCGTCGCCGGGCCCTACCGTTGAGCGGTGAGCAGTACCGCATCGCGCTTCGACGCCGGCATCGTGTGCGGGCTCGGCGCCTATCTGACGTGGGGTTTGTTCCCGGCGTTCTTCGGGCTGCTCGAGCCCGCCGGACCGGTCGAGATCCTCGCGCACCGGGTGCTGTGGACGCTGCTGGCGATGCTGCTGCTGCTCTCCGTGCTCGGCCGGCTCGGCTCGCTGCGGGGACTGGGACTGCGGGTGTGGGCCCTGGTCGCGGCGGCGTCGGCGGCCATCGCCGTCAACTGGGGCACCTACATCTACGGCGTCGTGTCGGGCCGGGTGGTCGAGACCGCGCTGGGCTACTTCATCAACCCGCTGGTCAGCGTGCTGTTCGGGGTGTTGTTCTTCCGGGAGCGGCTGCGCCGCGCCCAGGTCGCGGCCCTGTTCGTCGCGACCGCCGCGGTGGCGGTGATCACCGTGGACTACGGCCGGCCGCCGCTGATCGCGCTGACTCTGGCGCTGTCGTTCGCGCTGTACGGGGTGCTCAAGAAGATCGTGCCGCTCGATCCGCGGACGTCGCTGACGGGGGAGGGCATCGTCGCCGTGCCCTTCGCGGCGGGCTACCTGGTCTTCCTCGCGGTCACCGGCACGGGCACCTTCACCGGGCACGGGGTGGGGCACTCGCTGCTGCTCGTGTCGGCCGGGCTCGTCACGGCGCTGCCGCTGCTGCTGTTCGGTGCTGCCGCCCAGCGGGTGCCGCTGGTGACCCTCGGCATGCTGCAGTACCTGACACCCGGCCTGCAGATGGCGTGGGGCGTGCTGGTGCTGCACGAGGACATGCCGGCCTCGCGGTGGATCGGATTCGGGCTGATCTGGACCGCGCTGGCGGTGTTCACCGTCGACGCCGTACTGCGGGCCCGCACGGCACGCGGACGCCTCGAACCGGTCACCTCGAGTGCACCGGAGTAACACCGGTCACGACTCGCCGCCGGCGCCGGTGTGGCGGTCCGATCCCGTCGCCGGGGAGGCCTACACTCGGGATGCTCACAGACCTTCCGGGAGAGGCACGCGTGGCTGACTCGTTCGTTCATCTGCACAACCACACCGAGTATTCGATGCTCGACGGAGCCGCGAAGGTCGGTCCCCTGTTCAAGGAGGCCGAGCGGCTGAAGATGACGGCGGTCGGGATGACCGACCACGGGAACATGTACGGCGCCAGCGAGTTCTACAATGCCGCGACGAAGTTCGGGATCAAGCCGATCATCGGCATCGAGGCCTACATCGCGCCCGAGTCGCGGTTCAGCACCAAGCGCGTGCAGTGGGGGGATCCGAGCCAGAAGTCCGACGACATCTCCGGTTCCGGTTCGTACACGCACATGACGATGGTGGCCGAGAACGCCACCGGCCTGCGGAACCTGTTCAAGCTGTCCTCGCTCGCCTCCATCGAGGGCCAGCTCGGCAAATGGGCCCGCATGGACGAGGACCTCATCGCCCACCACGCCGAGGGCATCATCGCGACCACCGGCTGCCCGTCGGGGGAGATCCAGACCCGGCTGCGTCTCGGCCACGACCGTGAGGCGCTCGAGGCGGCCGCGAAGTGGCAGGAGATCTGGGGCAAGGACAACTTCTTCCTCGAGCTGATGGACCACGGCCTGTCCATCGAGCGCCGCGTCCGGGAGGGGCTGCTCGAGATCGGCCGCACGCTCGGCATCCCGCCGCTGGCCACCAACGACTGCCACTACGTCACCAAGGATGCCGCCGAGAACCACGAGGCGCTGCTGTGCATCCAGACCGGCAAGACGCTCTCGGATCCGACCCGCTTCAAGTTCGACGGCGACGGCTACTACCTGAAGTCCGCCGAGGAGATGCGGGCGCTGTGGGACGGCGAGGTGCCCGGCGCGTGCGACAACACGCTGCTCATCGCCGAGCGGGTGCAGTCCTACGAGGAGGTGTGGACCCACCGCGACCGCATGCCGATCTTCCCCGTGCCCGAGGGGGAGACGCAGGCGAGCTGGCTGCGCAAGGAGGTCATGCGCGGCCTCGACCGCCGCTTCCCGAACGGCGCGCCCGACGAATACCTGCGCCGCGCCGACTACGAGATCGACGTGATCTGCGAGATGGGTTTCCCGGCCTACTTCCTCGTCGTCGGCGACCTGATCAACCACGCCCGCGAGGTGGGTATCCGGGTCGGTCCGGGCCGAGGCTCGGCCGCCGGTTCACTCGTCGCCTACGCGATGGGCATCACGAACATCGATCCGATCCCACACGGCCTGCTGTTCGAGCGGTTCCTCAACCCCGAGCGCGTGTCGATGCCCGATATCGACATCGACTTCGACGATCGCCGCCGCGGCGAGATGGTGCGGTACGCGACCGAGAAGTGGGGCAACGACAAGGTCGCCCAGGTGATCACGTTCGGCACCATCAAGACGAAGGCCGCGATCAAGGACTCGGCGCGCGTGCAGTTCGGCCAGCCGGGCTTCGCGATCGCCGACCAGATCACCAAGGCGCTGCCGCCGCCGATCATGGCCAAGGACATTCCGGTGTCGGGCATCACCGACCCGAACCACGAGCGGTACAAGGAGGCCGCCGAGGTCCGGGCCTTGATCGAGTCCAACCCGGACGTGAAGAAGATCTACGACACCGCGCTCGGCCTCGAGGGCCTGATCCGCAACGCCGGCGTGCATGCCTGCGCGGTGATCATGTCCTCCGAGCCGCTGATGGACGCCATCCCGCTGTGGAAGCGGGCGCAGGACGGCGCGATCATCACCGGCTGGGACTACCCGTCGTGCGAGGCCATCGGCCTGCTGAAGATGGACTTCCTCGGTCTGCGGAACCTCACCGTCATCGGTGACGCGATCGAGAACATCAAGAACAACCGCGGCATCGACCTCGACCTGGACACGCTGCCGCTCGAGGATCCGGCCACCTACGAGCTGCTGGCCCGCGGCGACACCCTGGGCGTGTTCCAGCTCGACGGCAGTGCGATGCGCGATCTGCTGCGCCGGATGCAGCCGACCGGCTTCGAGGACATCGTCGCCGTGCTCGCGCTGTACCGGCCCGGACCGATGGGCATGAACGCCCACAACGACTACGCCGACCGCAAGAACGGCCGGCAGGAGGTCAAGCCGATCCACCCCGAGCTCGAGGAGCCGCTCGAGGAGATCCTGACCGACACCTACGGCCTGATCGTCTACCAGGAGCAGATCATGCAGATCGCTCAGAAGGTGGCCGGTTACTCGCTCGGACAGGCAGACCTGCTACGGCGAGCCATGGGTAAGAAGAAGAAGGAGATCCTCGAGGAGGCGTACGGCGGCTTCCAGAAGGGCATGCTCGACAACGGCTTCTCCCAGCCCGCGATCACCGCACTGTGGGACACGGTGCTTCCGTTCGCCGGATACGCGTTCAACAAGTCGCACGCCGCCGGGTACGGTCTCGTCTCGTTCTGGACGGCGTACCTCAAGGCGAACTACCCCGCCGAGTACATGGCGGGCCTGCTCACATCCGTCGGCGACGACAAGGACAAGGCTGCGGTCTACCTGTCGGACTGCCGCAAGATGGGCATCACCGTACTGCCACCGGACGTCAACGAGTCGCGGGTCGACTTCGCGTCGGTGGGGGAGGACATCCGGTTCGGCCTCGGCGCGGTGCGCAACGTCGGTACCAACGTCGTGGCGTCCATCATCCGGGCGCGGGAGGAGAAGGGCCGGTTCACCGACTTCTCCGACTACCTCAACAAGATCGATGCGCTCGCGTGCTCGAAGAAGGTCACCGAGTCCCTGATCAAGGCCGGCGGGTTCGATTCGCTCGGCCATCCCCGCAAGGGCCTGATGCTGGTGCACGCCGACGCGATCGACGCGGTCATGGGCACCAAGAAGGCCGAGGCGATCGGGCAGTTCGACCTGTTCGGCGGCGCGGACGCCGACGAGTCGGTCACCTCGGTGTTCAATGTGAAGATCCCCGAGGAGGAATGGGACACCAAGCACAAGCTCGCCCTCGAACGGGAGATGCTGGGCCTGTACGTGTCCGGGCATCCGCTCAACGGCGTCGAGCACGTGCTCGCCCAGCAGTCGGACACCGCGATCCCGACCATCCTCGAGGGCGCGATCAAGGACGGCAGCCAGGTCACCGTGGGCGGCATCCTTGCGTCGGTGAACCGCCGCATCAACAAGAACGGTCTGACCTGGGCGTCGGCGCAACTCGAGGACCTCGCCGGCGGCATCGAGGTGCTCTTCTTCCCGCAGTCCTACTCGGTGTACGGCATGGACGTGGTCGAGGACTCGGTGGTGCTGGTCAAGGCGCGCGTCTCGATCCGCGACGACCGGATCTCGTTGATCGCCAACGATCTCGCCGTGCCCGACCTCTCGCAGGTCGGGGTGGCCAAGCCGCTGTCGGTGTCGATGCCGACCCGGCTGTGCACCCCCGACAAGGTCGGGGCGCTCAAGAGCGTGCTCACCCGCCACCCCGGTACCTCGGATGTGCACGTCCGGCTGATCTCCGGCAGCAAGGTCACCGTGCTGAAGGTGGACGACAGCCTGCGGGTGGAGCCGTCGTCGGCGCTGATGGGGGATCTCAAGGCTCTGCTCGGGCCGGCCTGCCTGGCGACCTGACCCGCCCGCCGGTGCGCTGCGGTCAAACGTCGCTGCGGTCAGGTGTCGCGGCGGTAGTGCAGCATGCGCGCCCACCAGACGACGGTGGCGGTCGCGGCGGCGGCGAGGACGGCGGTCTGCGCGTCCGCGGTGATGGCGAACAGCGCCAGGAGGACCAGGACGGCCGCGACGAGTGCCTCGAGCTTGTACAGCGGCCATGCGGTTCCGGCCATGTCGACGGACGCGGGCCGGCGGCGGGCGGGGGTGGGCGAATCCATCGTCGTCATCTCGACCTCCGTGCACCTCGGGAAACCCGTCCACCAGGCTACTCGCAGACTTGTTTTCGGGCCACCGAACTTTACCGATCGGTGCGGTGATGCCGGGCCCGGCGGTGTTGACTGGAGCCATGCCTCTCACCGGAGAATACGAACCGAGTCCGTCCCAGTGGGCCGCCGACCAGGTGGCGCTGTACGAGAGTTCCGGCGGTACCGAGGGCACGACCCTGAACGGCCGGCCCGTCGTCGTGCTGACCAGCCGCGGAGCGAGGACCGGCAAGCTGCGCAAGACTCCGCTGATGCGGGTCGAGCACGACGGCGTCTACGCGGTGGTCGCCTCCCTCGGCGGGGCGCCGAAGCATCCGGTCTGGTACTACAACGTCCTGGCGGACCCGCACGTCGAACTGCGCGACGGGCCGACGGTCCGGGACATGACCGTCCGCGAGGTCCACGGCGAGGAGAAGGCCCTGTGGTGGCGGCGTGCTGTCGAGGCGTTCCCCGATTACGCGGAGTACCAGAAGAAGACGGACCGGGAGATCCCGCTCCTGATCCTGGAACCCCGGTAGCGCGCGAGGGCGGGAGCCGGGCGCGGCGAGCGGGGTGACGAAACCCGCGTTGGGGGTTCCGGGCGGGCAGTGGCAGCATAGGTAGGTGACCACTACTTCGCGAACCGCCGATCCGATGCACCTGCCCGCCCTGAGCGTGGCCGACATCGAGGCCGCGGCGGAGCGAATTTCGGCGGTGGTCGCCCCCACGCCGCTCGAGCACAGCGAGCGGCTCTCCGTCCTCACCGGCGCGAACGTCTACCTCAAGCGCGAGGACCTCACCCGCGTCCGCTCGTACAAGCTGCGCGGCGCCTACAACGTCATGGCGCAGCTCTCTCCCGCCGAACGCGAGGCGGGTGTGGTGACGGCCAGCGCCGGCAACCACGCGCAGGGCGTGGCCTACGCGTGCCGCGCGATGGGGGTGATGGGCCGGATCTACGTGCCCACCCGGACCCCGAAGCAGAAGCGGGACCGCATCCGCGCGCACGGCGGTGCCTTCGTCGAGCTCATCCCGACGGGCGACACGTTCGACGCGGCGGCCGCCGCCGCCGCCGCCGACGTCGCGCGCACCGGCGCGACGATGGTTGCGCCGTTCGACGACGCCCGCACCGCGGCGGGGCAGGGCACCATCGCCCGCGAGGTGCTCGACCAGCTGCCCGCGGCGCCGGACCTGGTGCTGGTTCCGGTCGGCGGTGGCGGCTGTCTGGCCGGCATCGCGGCGTACCTGCACGAGAAGTCGCCGTCCACCTCCATCGTCGGGGTGGAACCGGCCGGCGCGGCGTCGATGACCGCGGCCCTCGTCGCGGGCGGACCGGTGACCCTGCCCGAGGTGGATCCGTTCGTCGACGGTGCCGCCGTCAAGCGGGTCGGCGACGTGCCGTACGCGGTGGTCTCCCGGCTCGGCGCCGAGATCGTCTCCCACGCGAACCTGCCGCTGGTCGCGGCGCTCCGCAACGACGGTCTGGGCACCGGGCCGTTCGGGATGACCCAGGTCGACGAGGGTGCAGTGTGCACCGCGATGCTGGATCTGTACCAGAACGAGGGCATCATCGCCGAGCCCGCGGGCGCGCTGTCCGTCGCTGCTCTCGAAGGGTTGACCATCGCGCCGGGCTCGACGGTGGTGTGCCTGATCTCGGGGGGCAACAACGACGTCTCCCGCTACGGGGAGATCATCGAGCGCTCCCTCGTGCACCGCGGCCTCAAGCACTACTTCCTGGTGGACTTCCCCCAGGAGCCGGGTGCGTTGCGGCGGTTCCTCGACGAGGTGCTCGGACCCGACGACGACATCACGCTGTTCGAGTACGTCAAGCGCAACAACCGGGAGTTCGGGGCGGCGTTGGTAGGCATCGAACTCGGGGCGGCGGACGGGCTGTCGTCGCTGCTGGCGCGCATGGCGGCCTCGCCGATCGAGGCGCAGCGGCTCGAGCCGGGCTCACCGGCGTACCGTTATCTCACCTGAGCCGCACGGGATTCCCGGTGGGGGAGTGAGTCCCCACCGGATTCCGCGGGCGGCGTCTCAGCGCCAGGGAGCGCAGACCAGCCAGGATCCGAACCACCAACACGGTGCGGGTGGACCCCACCAGTTCCGATCCCAGCCGCGATCGCGGCGACCGCGGTCGTCGTGCTGGCGGTCGTCCCAGCGGTTCCAGTCGTTGCGGTGATCGGTCTGCTCCCAGGTGATCCCGATCGGTGCGGGCGCGTCGACGGGTGCGGCGGCGGGTGCGGCGGCGACGCCGGCGGGGCGAGGGCGAGTGTGGCGGCGACGAGTGCGCCCACGGTTGCCGTCCGGTACTTCATGTCAGTTCACCCCGAGAAGCGTGTGTTTCCAAGAAGATTCCCCGACTGCTCTTGACCGTACTCGTGGTTGTGGGCGCCAACTAAGGGTTTTTCTTCCCCAGCAAGCGGGCGACCACGCGTCGGTGCAGGTCCGGATCGGGTTTCGGGAGGCCGAGCATCGCGCCGAGGTAGATCCCGTCGCCCGCGAGGCGCACGATCTCCGCGGTGACGGGATCGTCGATCTCGGCGCGCAGGCCCTCGTCCCACGAGCGCATCACCTCGACCACCGCGCGCTGCACGTCGTCGTGCCGGCCGTCGGCACTGCGCAGAGCGGCCACCGTGGACCGGAACAGGGCCATCTCCGCGGAGTCGCCGGTCTCGTCCGGATCGGCGAGGTACCACTCCGCGACCGGGGTGCCGCCGGCGACGGCATCGGCGAGCCGGGCGTCGCCCCGTTCGCCGAGGCGCCGCACCATCGCGGCGAGCATCGACTCCTTGGTCGGAAAGTGATACAGCAGGCCGCCTTTCGACACGCCCGCGGCGGCCGCGACGCCTTCGAGCGTCACCTGGGCGACCCCCACGTCGACGAGGGTGCGTTCGAGGGCGTCGAGGATGCGGTCGCGTGTGTCGGAGGCCATGGCCCGATTCTAGCGATCATATTTGTACCGTCCGGACGGTCGGTGTTACCGTCTTTCTGTACCGGCTGGACGGTTCAGTGTGGAGGGAACGGGATGACGAACACCGGGCAGATGCCGGGGGTCCGCCCGGCGGACGCGGGGATCGGCCATGCGGCCGCGGGGGTGCGCACCTGGGCGGGGCTGGTGGTCCTCGCCTGTGCCGTGTTGCTGATCGCGGTCGACGCGACCGTTCTCGACCTCGCCCTGCCCTTCCTCAGTGCCGATCTGGCCCCGAGCGGGGTGCAGCTGCTGTGGATCATCGACGTGTACTCGTTCGCCGTCGCCGGCCTGCTGGTGACGATGGGCGTGCTCGGCGACCGCGTCGGCCGTCGCCGGCTCCTGCTGGTCGGCGCCGTCGGCTTCGCCGCGGCCTCGGCCGTCGCGGCGTGGGCGGTGAGCCCCGAGATGCTGATCCTGGCGCGTGCACTGCAGGGAATCTCCGGCGCCACCCTCATGCCCGCGACCCTGGGGCTCATCCGGCACATGTTCACCGATCCGCGGGAGCGGACCGTCGCCATCGGCGTGTGGGGTGCGATGGCCGGCGGCGGCGCCGCGCTCGGCCCGCTCGTGGGCGGCTGGCTGCTCGAACACTTCTGGTGGGGTTCGGTGTTCCTGATCAACCTGCCGATCATGGCGGTGCTCGTCCTCGCCGGGCCGTTCCTCGTCCCGGAATCTCGGGATCCGCACCCGGGCCGCTTCGACCTGCCGGGCGCCGCCCTGTCGCTGCTGGCCGTGGTTCCGATCGTCTACGCGGTCAAGGAAACGGCGCTGCAGGGCCCGCACGCCGCCGCCCTGGTCGCCCTGTGCGGCGGTCTGACGGCCGCCGCGGCGTTCGTGCACCGTCAGCGGGTCGCGAAGAACCCGCTGCTCGACCTCACTCTGTTCCGGCGGCGCGAGTTCTCCGCGGCCGTATGGACGAATCTGCTGTCGATCTTCGCCCTCGCCGGAGTGCTGTTCTTCGGTTCGCAGTATCTGCAGCTGGTGCTCGGGATCGGACCTCTCCAGGCGGGTCTGCTGATGCTCCCCGGCACCGCGACCAGCGCTCTGTCCTCGCTCGGAGCGGCGTGGCTCGTGCGGCGCCTGCCGGTCGGGACCGTCCTGTCGGGTGCTCTGACCATTGCGGCCGTGGGAGCGGCGATGTTGCTGGCTCTCGGCACCACCGACGGGGCCGGTCTGTTCGTCGTCGGCTTCACCCTCATCGGCGTGGGGGTCGGCGTCGCGCTGACCCTGACCACCGACCTGGTGGTCGGGGCCGCCCCGGCCGACCGGGCCGGCGCCGCGTCGGCGGTGTCGGAGACGGCGTACGAACTCGGTGTCGCGCTGGGTGTGGCGGTGCTCGGCAGCGTCGTCACGGCCGTCTACCGTTCCCGGCTCGGGGTGCCGGGCTCCGGCCACGAGTTCGACACCCTCGGCGGCGCGGTGGCCGCGGCCGGACGACTCCCGGCGGCGGAGGCCGAGGCCCTGCTCGGGTCGGCGCGGGACGCGTTCGTCGCCGGCACGCACGGGGCCGCGGCCGCCACCGCGGTGATCCTGGCAGCCACCGCCGCGCTGACCCTGCTCATGCTCCGCCGGCGGTGACACTGCGCGACCTCAGGCCGGCGGTGACACTGCGCGGCCTCAGGCCGGCGGTGCGACGGCGGAGTCGAGCACGACAAACGAGTGCCCCGGTACGAGCGTCGCGGACCCGGTCCGGTTGACCACAACCGGCTCCCACCACACCAGCGGAGCACCACCGAAGGGCACGGTCACCGGGTCGGGCCCGAGGTTGCACGCCACGCGAAGGCTGCCGCGGTGCATCACGATCCAGCGCTCGTCCTCGTCGTAGTCGACGTGCAGGTGCTCGAGCCACGGATCGGTCAGCTCGGCGCGTTCGCGCCGCAGCGCCAGCAGCTGCCGGTAGCAGTCGAGCATGCGTGCGTGGCCGGGTTCGGTGCGCTCGGCCCAGTTCAGCGTCGACCGCCGGAACGTCTCCGGATCCTGCGGGTCGGGAACGTCCTCGGCGTCCCACCCGTGCTCGGAGAACTCGCGCCGCCGTCCCTCGGCGGTGGCCCGGGCCAGCTCGGGTTCCGGGTGGGAGGTGAAGTACTGGAACGGTGAACTCGCGTCCCACTCCTCGCCCATGAACAACATCGGGGTGAAGGCGGAGGTGAGCACCAGCGCGGCCTTGACGGCGAGCTGACCGTGGTCGAGGTAGTGACCGGGCCGGTCGCCGATCGCCCGGTTGCCCACCTGGTCGTGGGTACACGTGTAGGCGAGCAGGGAACTCGCCGGGATGCGCCCCACGTCGAGCGGCCGCCCGTGCGTGCGCCCGCGGAAGCTCGAATATGTGCCGGCGTGGAAGAACCCGTGCCGCAGGGTGCGGGCGAGGCAGTCGAGTGAACCGAAATCGCCGTAGTAGCCCTGTCGTTCGCCGGAGACGGCGGCGTGCACCGCATGGTGGATGTCGTCGTCCCACTGCGCCTGCAGGCCGTAGCCACCGGCGGCGCGGGGCGAGATCATCTTCGGATCGTTCAGGTCGCTCTCGGCGATCAGGCTCAGCGGCCGGCCGAGGTGCGCGGACATCCGGTACGTCGCGACGGCCAGTTCCTCGAGCAGGTGCACGGCGGTGTGGTCGACGAGCGCGTGCACCGCGTCCAGGCGCAGCCCGTCGATATGGAAGTCCCGCATCCACCGCAGGGCGTTGTCGAGGATGTAGCGGCGCACCTCGCCGGAGTCCGGCCCGTCGAGATTGACCGACGCGCCCCACGTGCCCTGCCCGCCGGACAGGTACGGGCCGTAGCGGTCCAGGTAGTTGCCGGACGGTCCGAGGTGGTTGTACACCACGTCCAGGATCACCCCGAGGCCACGGGCGTGGGCGGCGTCGACGAAGCGCTGCAGGCCGTCCGGGCCGCCGTACGGCTCGTGCACCGCGTACCAGAGCACCCCGTCGTAGCCCCAGCCACGGGTGCCGTTGTAGGCGTTGACCGGCATCAGCTCGACGAGGTCCACCCCGAGGTTGACGAGGTCGTCGAGGCGGTCGACGGCCGCGTCGAACGTGCCCTCGTCGGTGAAGGTGCCCACGTGCAGCTCGTAGATCACCCCGCCCGCGAGTTGCCGGCCGGTCCAGGACGCGTCGGTCCAGGCGCTCTCGTCGAGCGAGTGCAGCGCGGACAGGCCGTGCACGCCGTCGGGTTGCCGCGGCGAGCGCGGGTCGGGCAGCACGGTCTCGTCGTCGTCGAGGACGTACCCGTAGCGGGCGCCGGGGGAGGCGTCGACCTCGGCGCGCCACCAGCCGCCGTCGTCCCGGCGCATGGGATGGACCGTGCCCTCGACGTGGAGCCGGACGGATTGCGGGGTCGGAGCCCAGACCTCGAAGGTATGCACCCGACCAGCATGCCCGGTCGTCGTCGTGCCTGCAGGCCTCCGAAATCTGTTGCAGTTTCGATGCAACCGATGCTGATACGCTGAGATCGATGCCCCAGCATGCCAAGAGGACCTACAGTTCGCCGCTGCGTGAGGAGGCCGCGCGCCGTACCCGGGCGACCGTCGTCGACGCTGCCGCCCGGCTCTTCGTCGATCGCGGGTACGTCAGCACCACGGTCAAGCAGATCGCGGAGACGGCCGGGGTTGCCGTGCGTACCGTCTTCACGGCGTTCCCCGGCGGCAAGTCCGAACTGTTCCGGGAGGCGCTCGACGCCGCGGTCGCGGGCGGCTCCACGGACTCGGCCGGCGACGGTCCCGTCCCGGCCGAGCGTTCGCGTCCGGGGCGAGCCGCCTCCGGCACCGCGGGCTCGGACGCCGAACGCATCGTCGAGCAGGTGGTCCGCTACGGCGCGGACCTGCTCGAGCGGGCCGGCGGGCTGCTGATGACCTCGGTCGAGTCGTCGGGCGCGGACCCGGACATGCGCCGGTTCGCCGACGAGGATGCCCGCGCCACCGCGGACAATGCGCGCACGATCGCGGTCGGGCTGCACCGGCACGGGCTGCTGCGCGACGACGTGAGTGTCGATCACGCGGCACACGTGCTCTACACGCTGGGTTCCCCGCAGGTGCATGCGCTGCTGCGCCGCGACTGCGGCTGGGACGTGGACGAGTACCGGGCGTGGCTCACGGCGACACTGCGGGCGACGCTGCTGCGCTGAGCCGGTGCCGTTCCGACCGGTTCCGGTGCCTCCTCGCTCACGGCCCGGCCGCCGGGCCCGGGACGCGCACCGCCCGCGGGGTGGTCCCGAAGCGGGTGCGGAACGCCGTCCCGAACGCGCTGAGCGATCCGAAACCGGAGGCGAACGCGATGTCGCCCACGGCGACCGCGTTCCAGCGCGGGTCCTCGAGGCGGCTGCGGGCGCGGTCCAGCCGCCGGTTGCGGAGCAGCTCGGCGGGCGTCGTGCCGGCCGTCCGCAACGCGGCCTGGAGCTGCCGCAGCGACCAGCTCAGGTCGCGCGCCATCGACGCCGGTGTCAGGTCCGGGTCGTCCGAACGTTCGTCGACGTAGGCCCGGGCGGCCTCGGCCACCGACTCCAGGCCGCCCGGGCGGATTCCGTCGCGCAGGTCGGCCAGGGCGAGGGACACGAGTTCGATCACCCGCGCGCTGATCGCGACGAATGCGGGACCGGACAACGACTTCCGTTCGCGGGCCAGCGCCCGCGTCATCGTCCCCGCCACGGAGGCGACGCCGCGGCGCAGGTCGAGCACGCTCGGCCCGTCGGCGACGGCACGCGCGGGCAGGCACCCTTCCGGCACGGTGAGCACCCACGCCCGGGCCTGCGCGCGATGGACGAGTTCGAAGGGGCGGGCCATCGACACCAGGGCCGCGCGGCCGACCGGCACCGGCAGCGAGACCTCGTCGTGCGCGACGGTGAGGGTGCCGGACTTGGGCACGAACAGGCGCATGCTCCGGTCGTCGTCGGCCCGGACGTGCCGGGCGGTCCGCGCGTAGGTGATCCGATCGGACCAGAACTCGACGAGCTGGTGACCGCCGCAGCGCTGCACGTGCGTGGCGCCGGCGAAGTCGGCCGGCGACCGCTCGCCCGGGCCGGGGAAGGAGTAGTCCAGGGTCCCGTGGTTGAACCGCACATGGTCGGTCCAGAACTCGACGCGGTCGCGCTGCGGCACGCGGCGGGTCGTCGTGAACTGCACCTGGTAGTCCGCTGTCACCGTGATCTCCTCGCCGGCCGTGCGCGGGACGGGCAGTGCTCTGCGCGGATCGACGAGTGCTGCGACCGGACCGCTCCCTACGCTCGTCGGCAGTGTAGTGACGAACGCCACAGCGCGGTGCGGTGGCCCGGATCCAGGAGGTTTCTCATGCAGCGAGCATCGGTCAACGGGACGGAACTCGCCTTCGTCGACGTCGGTCCGCGCGACGGGGTGCCGATCGTGTTCAGCCACTCGCTCTTCTTCGATCACACGATGTTCGACGCGCTCGTGCAGAAGTTCGCGGACGACGGGTACCGGGTGGTCGCCTACGATCATCGCGGACAGGGGCAGAGCGCCCCGGCGGCGCGGGACGAACTGGCGGTCGACGTCCTCGCCGAGGACGCCGCGGCCCTGATCGAGCACCTCGGTCTCGCACCCTGCCACGTCGTCGGGAACTCCCTCGGCGGGTTCGTCGCGCTGCGGCTCGCCGCGCGACGGCCCGAGCTGCTCCGCACGGCCACCGCGCTCGGCTCCTCGGCGGAGGAGGAGTACAAGCTCGACGAATTCGCCCCGCTGGTCGGCCACCTCACCGAGCACGGCACGGCCGACGTCGTCGACACGGTCATGGACATCATGTTCGGTGATTCCAGCCTCGCTCAGGAGAGCCCGATGACGAGCACCTGGCGCGCGGCGATCGCCCGCCTCGAGCCGCGCATCGGGGACGCTGCCCACGGCGTCATCCATCGCGGACGGATCGTCGAGGAGCTGGCCGGCTGCCGCGTGCCGGTCCTCGCCGTCGCCGGCCGTGAGGACCACGCCTACCCGCCGCCGATCTCGTCGGTGAACATCGCCGACGCCGCGGGCGGCCGGCACGTCACGGTCGACGCCGCGGGGCACTCCGTGGCGCTCGAACAGCCCGACGAGGTCGCGAAGCACCTCGCGGAACACTTCGCCACGGTCGAGCGGGACCGATCCGGCGGGTGACGCTGTGCTGCGGCAGCCGGGTGGCGCCGCAGCGCTCGCGCCGCGGGGACCGGCACCGGCACACCGGGGCTGCGGAATCCATGGACTACGGAACGGTAAGAATTACCAAATCAACTCCTCCCGGCGCGGGCGCTTCGCGGCGGCAACGATCCGGGCAGCGGCCGAGGAGTTGTTCGGCGCGGACACGCGGCCGGCCGCGATCCTTCTCGCGCACTTCCACCCCGACCATTCGGGTTCGGCACGTGAGCCGGCTCGCCTGTGGCGGTTGCCGGTCCACGCATCACCACGTGGGACCGGGCCCTCGCGCGAATCGATGTCCCGGATCGCGGGGCTCGCGCCCCGGGTCGTCGCGAGTGGCCGCGGCCGGCCGCTGCACGGCCCCGAAGCCGCCGGGCCGCGGGAATCGCGAGGGTTCCCGGCGGCGGGGCGCCCGAGTGTGTTTCGAATCACATCGCGCCGGATACCCGAGACAGTGGGTCGGGACGTCGAGGCAGGGAAGGAGGAGATCGGTCATGTGGAACTTCCGACCTGAGTTCAACTGGTTCATGCACCTGTTCCGCGACCTCTTCGGCTCGTTGAGCTGAGACGGGGCATCACCGTCCGCGCCCCACCCGGGGGCGGACGGTGACACACGTCGTCTCGACAGCGAAAGGGGACCGCGAACCCGCGAAGACGTTGCCCGACAAGACGTTGCCCGAGAGGACCACATGAGTCACGCCAGTTTCGCGTCCCGGGTCGGTGCCGCTCGCGACAAGTTGTTCGACCTGGCCCGCGAGATCGGCGCGATCGTCGCGGCCGCCGAGGCACTCGACCGGGAGTCCCTACCGCTCGCCGACGAGATCGCGGTGACCGGGCTCGTCGACGCTCTCACCGACGTGAGCGGGCACCTCGACGCGGCGACGGAGCCGTTCGGCGAGGCCGTCTGGTTCTCGCGTCATCTGCCTGGACCGTTCGGCTGACGCTCGCGCCCGAGGATTACTGGGCCGGAAACCGGGTATGTGGTCGAGGTCGAGGCGCTGCTCTCGGCGCCGTCCCCGCACGACCGACACCAGGAGCGCACGTGAGCACCCAGAACCCCGGACCCCAGCCGGAAGACGTCCCCGGCCTTGACGCCGGCGGCGGAGTGCAGCCCGGGGACACGCCGCCCGACGCCGGACAGACCTCCGGCCTGTCGCATCCCCAGCCGAACCCGAGCCGGGTGATGCCCGTCTTCGCCATCCTGCTCATCGCGCTGATCGTGCTCGGAGTGGCGGCGTTCTTCGTGGCGCGCGCGTTCGCCCTCTTCGCCTGAGGACGCCGAACGACCGAGGCCCGGTCGCGTCGCCCGGCAGGGTCAGCCGAGAGCGTCGACGTAGAGCCAGCGGCCGTCCTCGCGGACGAATCGGCTGTGTTCGTGCAGCACGTCCGCGTGACCGCCGAACATGTAGTGGGCGCGGAACTCGACCGTTCCCTCCGTGTGCAGGAACCCGCCGCCGTTCGTGCGCAGCACCTCGAGCCCGGTCCACCGTTGCGGCGGATCGAGGTCCAGCCGCACCGGGCGGGTGCCGGGGTGCCACGTGCGGCGCAGATGCGCCTCGTCGCCCACCGCGAAGGCGGTGTACCGCGAACGCATCAGCTGTTCGGCCGTGGGCGCGTCCCCGCCGGCGAGGAACGGCCCACAGCATTCGCCGTACGGTAGGCCCCGGCCGCACGGGCAGGGTGTGGTGGGGCCGGGCCGGGGGGCATTCTCGCGTGGACTCACCGGCACATTATCGCCACGGGCGGGATCGGGCGGTCGTACCGGTCGTGGCACGATCGAACCTCGGGACGAGCGCGGCCGGAGGAACGGTGGGGCATGGTCGAATCTGCCGACACACATGCACGGGAGCAGGGCAGTCCCGGCACCGCGCTGCGGCACAGCTTCGCGGCCGTCCCGGTCGCCGGGCCGGATGACACGGTCGCCGGGGTGCTCGACCGGATGCGGGAGCACAGCTTCGACAGCGCCGCCGTCGTCGCCGTGCTCGCCGGTGAGTCGCTCGCCGGTCTCGTCACGATCGAACGGCTGCTGGCGGCCCCCGGCACCACCCGGATGAGCGACGTGCTGGACCCGGATCCGCCGGTGGTGCGCCCGGACACCGCGCAGGAACGGGCCGCGTGGAAGGCTGTTCAGCACGGCGAACCGGGCCTCGCCGTCGTGGACGAACGCGGCCGGTTCCGCGGTCTCATCGCGCCCCAGCAGCTGCTCGCCGTGCTGCTGCACGAGCACGACCAGGACATGGCCCGGCTCGGCGGCTTCGTGCACTCGGCGGACGCGGCCCGGGCCTCGAGCGTCGAGGGGGTCCGTCGCCGCCTGTGGCACCGGCTGCCGTGGCTCGTCGTCGGTCTGATCGGGGCCATGGTCTCGGCCCGCCTGATGCAGGTGTTCGAGACCGAACTCGACGCCGACCTCGCCGTCGCCTACTTCGTGCCGGGCATCGTGTACCTGGCGGATGCGGTCGGTACGCAGACCGAGACGCTGGTCATCCGCGGGTTCTCGGTGGGTGTGGGGATCCGGCGGATCGTGCGCCGCGAGGTGCTGACCGGCCTGTCGGTGGGGGCGCTGCTGGGTGCGACCATGCTGCCGGCGGTGCTGCTCATGACGGGGAACCGGGAGCTCGCGGTCGCCGTGGCGTCGGCCGTGCTGGCCGCCAGCACCATCGCGACGACCGTCGCGATGGTCCTGCCGTGGGCGCTGCAGCGGCTGGGCCAGGACCCGGCGTTCGGGTCCGGCCCGCTCGCCACGGTGATCCAGGATCTGCTCTCCATCGTCATCTACTTCGTGGCGGTGACGCTTCTGCTCGGCTGAGGGATGGGGTGAGGGGGTGGGGTGATCCCCACCCCAGGGGTCCTTGGGGGACAAGGTGTTCCCGAGCCACGATGGGGCGACCGACCGCCAACCCCGTGGAGGCCCCGTGACCGCAACGTCGGAGACGTTCACCCCGAACCCCACCGCGCGCACCGGCGCGGCCGAACTGGATCGCGTGTTCGACGAGATCGACCGGGTCGACGCCGAGATCCTTGCCGCGATCCGGCGCCGGACCGGTCTCGTGCACCGCGCCGGCCGGCTCCGCCGCGCCGGTCACGGAACGGTGCCGGTGCACACGCGTCGCGAGATGGCGGTGCTCGCGCGGTTCACCGCGGCGCTGGGGCGGGACGGTTCGGCGCTGGCGACGACGCTGCTGCGATTGGGGCGCGGCCCCCTTGCCGACGCTGCAACCTACGGGCAGGATTGAGTCCGCGCCCTGGAGGTTGTGATGAGCGTCGTCACCGAATCGCGTCTGTCGTACGTCGACAAGCAGGGGCGGCAGCATCGGTTCGAGCTGTCGCCGGAGTCGCCGCGCGTCACCATCGGCCGTGCCCCGAGCTCGGACGTGGCGTTCACCGGTGACAACGAGGTCTCGCGTCTGCACGCCGTCGTGGAGTGGATCGGCACCCACTGGACCATCCTCGACGACGGACTCTCCCGCAACGGCACCTTCCTCAACGGGGAACGCATCACCGGACGCCGGCGACTGCGGGAGGGCGACAGCATCCGGGTCGGCTCGATCCGCCTGACCTTCCAGGAGATCGGCGCCGGACCGGACGAGGCGACCCGCGTCGCGTCGGAGCTGCCGACGGTGCGTTCGCTCACGGAGACGCAACGCGGAATCCTGCTCGCGCTGTGCCGGCCCTACAAGCACGGCGCCGCGTTCGCCACCCCCGCCTCCAACCAGGACATCGCCACCGAGCTGTTCCTCAGCGTCGACGCGGTCAAGACGCACCTGCGGGCGCTGTTCGCGAAGTTCGGTGTCGAGGATCTGCCGCAGAACCAGAAGCGGGTCCGGCTCGCCGAACTCGCACTGCACAGCGGCGTCATCACCGAACGCGACCTCTGAACTGCGGCTCACCCCACCCGCTGCAGCAACCGGGCGAGGGCCCGCGCGACCTCCGCGGGGCGGTCGGCGATCACCGAGTGCCCGGCGCCGTCGACCCGGACCAACTCGGCGTGCGGCAGGCGCGCCGCGAGACCGGCGGACAGCTCGAACGGGGTCCACTCGTCCGCCGACCCGCACAGCACGAGCGCGGGGACCGCGGCGAGCACCGCCAACGCGGCGGACTCGTCGAGCACGGCGAACGATCGCAGGAACGCCGCCATCGTCACCACCGGCGTGTCGTTCGCGAGCACCGCCAGCAGGGCCGCCCACCGGGAGCCGGGAGCGCGTCGCTGTGCCCCCCGCCTCAGCGGCCGCACCGCCCGTCCACCCAGGTGCAGCGCGCGCTGCACGGCGCCGGGCGCGTGCTGCACCGCGCGGTGGAACAACTCGACCGCGGGACTCTCGAGGTACCGCCCGAGCCCCGAGCGGCCGAGATCACCGGCGGCGGTGCCGATCAGGCAGATCCCGGCGACGCGGGTGCCGATCTCGTGCGGATGTTGACGGGCGTAGGACAGGATCGTCATGCCGCCCATCGAGTGGCCGACCAGCACCACCGGACCGGCGGAGACCGCGCGCAGCACCGCCGCGAGATCGCGCCCGAGCTGCTCGACGGTGTACGTCTCCGGCCCGGCGGTGCCGGACGCGCCGTGACCGCGGTGGTCGAAGAACACCATCCGCAGCGTCGCTCCGCGGCGCCGGAGCAACGAATCCCGTAGAGGCGCCCAGGTTTCCGTGCGGCCGCAGTGCCCGTGGACGAACACGGCGGTGAGGGGTGCGCCGGCCGCGCCGATCTCGTGGACCGCGAGCGGCACGCCGTCGTCGGCGATCACCGTGTGGCGGCGTACGAGACGCTCGGTGCGGAGGGTGGACATGCGGACAAGGATCCGCCGGGTTCCGGTGCCGCGCGAGCAGCCCCGGTGGTGGTGGATTTCACCTCAGGGGGCCACTTCTGCACCCTGGGTGGTGGACAATCGCGTCATGGATGCGCAGCGGTATGTCGGCGTGGTCGGGCCCGCGGAGGCCACGGCCGAACAACGCCGGATCGCCCGTCAGGTCGGCGGGCTGCTCGCGGCGCGGCGCGCCGTCGTCGTGACCGGGGGACTGGGCGGGGTGATGGCCGCGGCATCGCGCGGCGCCGCGGAGGCCGGCGGCACCACCCTCGGCCTGCTGCCCGGCGACGACCGCGCGGAGGCCAACCCGTACCTGACCGTGTCGATCCCGACCGGTCTCGGCGAGATGCGCAACGCCCTGCTGGTACGCACCTGCGAGGCGCTGATCGCGGTCGGCGGCAGCTGGGGCACACTCAGCGAGATCGCGCTCGCCGTCCGCACCGGGGTCCCGGTGATCTCGATCGGGGGGTGGCCGCTGCCCGCCGCCGGGGTGCTCGCCGTGACCTCCGCCGGGGACGCCGTCGAAGCCATCCACGACCTGTTGTGGCGGCGCGACCCCACCGCGGGCTGGACCGGCTGAGGAGTTCTCGCACCCGAGGGTGATTCTCGACCACCCCTGCGGGTGCCGCGCCCACCGCTGGGGTCGGTATCGACATCGAGGTCTGCGGACGACCGTGGAAGAAACACAGTCCACCGGTCGTCAGGAGTACCCCCGTGTTGCACGAAAGCCCGGTCGTCCACGAACATCTCGGTGCCCCGCAGCCCGCCGGCGCGTTCCCGCTCTCGGCGGCCCAGCGCGGGATCTGGTTCGCACAGCACCTGGCCGGCGCCACGCCCGTCAACATCGCCCAGTACGTCGACATCGCCGGGGACCTCGACATCGACGCCCTCGAAGGTGCCGCCCGTGCCGTCGGGCGCGAGTTCGGCACCGGCTTCCTGCGCGTCGTCGAGGAGGACGGCCACCCGTTCCAGACCGTCGTGCACACCGGCGAGCGCCTGACGGTGGTCGACCTGCGGTCCGAGGCCGATCCCGTGGCGGCGGCGCGCGCATGGATGGAGCGCGACTACACCGCCCCGGTCGACATGTGCACCGACCGGCTCGCCGTCACCGCCGTGCTCCGCATCGCCGAGGACCGCTGGTTCTGGTACGCCCGGATCCACCACATCGCCCTCGACGGCGTCGGCGCGATGACCCTCGTCGCGCGCACCGCCGAGCTCTACACCGCCACCGTCACCGGAACCGCGGTGCACACGCCGCGCACCGCGGCGCTGCCCGACATCGTCGCCGAGGACGAGACCTACCGCCGCTCCCCCCGGTTCGAGACCGACCGTGCGTACTGGACCGAGCACCTGGCCGGGCTGAGCGATCCCGTGTCGCTGGCCGGCCGGGCCGCCCCCGCCGACGCGCACCCGCTGCTGGTCGGCGCGGAACTGCCCGCCGACACCGAGCAGGCCCTGCGCGACGCCGCGGCCCGGCGCGGGTCGAGCCTCGCACCGTACGTGGTCGCCGCGTTCGGCACCTACCTCGCCCGGATGACCGGCCACGACGAGGTGATGCTCAGCCTGCCCGTCTCGGCCCGCACCACCGCCACGCTGCGCCGCTCCGGGGGCATGCTCGCCAACGTGGTGCCGCTGCGGTTGCGCACCGACGCCGCCACCGTCGCCTCCGTGATCGCCGCGGCGGAACTCGAGCTGACCGGGGCACTGCGCCGCCAGCGGTACCGGCAGGAGGACATCGCCCGCGACCTCGGTCTCACCGGGGACCACGCCGCCGGCTTCGGCCCGTCGGTCAACCTCATGCTGTTCGACCACCGGGTCCGGCTCGGCGCGCTCACCGGGCGGGTCCACGTGCTCACCTCCGGGCTCATCGAGGACCTGTTCGTCAACCTTTATCCGGGCGGTCACAGCACGCACCTCGACTTCCAGGCCAACCCCAACCTGTACGACCGGGACGAGCTCGCCGCGCACCACCGGCGATTCCTCGCGTTCCTGCACCGTTTCGCCACCGCCGCACCCGACCGGCGTCTCGCCGACCTGGACCTGCTCGGCGACGACGAGCGCGCCGCCCTCGTCCCGGCCCGCGGCGCCGACCCGGTGCCGGCCCGCACCCTCGCCGACCTGCTCACCGCCGGGGCGGCCCTCGACCCCGGCGCCGTCGCGGTGATCGACGGTCCGCGCACCGTCACCTACTCCGACCTGGACACCGCCACCGACCGGCTCGCCCGGCTGCTGCTCGCGCGCGGCGCCGGCCCGGAGACCACCGTGGCGCTGGCGCTGTCGCGGTCCGTCGAATCGGTGCAGGCCGTGTGGGCCGTCGCCAAGACGGGAGCCGCGTTCGTGCCCGTCGATCCCGGTCATCCCCGCGCCCGGCTCGAGCACGTCCTGCGCGACAGCGGCGCCCGCATCGGCCTGACCGTCGCCGCGCACCGGGACGGACTGCCCGACGACACCGACTGGATCGCCATGGACGACCCCGCGACCGTCGCCGCGGTCACGGCGACGGACGCCGGCCCGCTCACCGACGCGGACCGGGGAATCCCGCTGCGGCCCGAGCACGCCGCCTACGTCGTCTACACCTCCGGGTCCACCGGCACCCCCAAGGGGGTCGTCGTCACCCATGCCGGCCTCGCGAACCTCGCCGACGACGCCCGCGCGCGTCTGGTCGTCGCCGCCGACTCGCGCGCCACCCACCTGTACTCGCCGGCGTTCGACTCCTCGATCGAGGAGCTGCTGGTGACCTTCACCGCCGGCGCCACCCTGGTGGTGGTACCGCCGCAGGCCTACGGCGGCACCGAACTCGCCGAGGTGCTCCGCGCCGGACGAGTCACCCACCTCGACGCGACCCCGGCCGTGCTCGCCACCCTCGACCCCGACGAGCACGCCGAGATCGGCACGGTCGTCGTCGGCGGCGACGCCTGCCCGCCCGACCTGGCCGATCGGTGGTCGGTGGGCCGGACGTTCCTCAACGCGTACGGACCCACCGAGGCCACCGTCACCGCCACCTTCGCGGCCCCGCACCACCGTGGCGACCCGGTCGCCGTCGGCACCCCGATCCGCGGCATGCGTGCCCTCGTCCTGGACCGCCGGCTGCAGCCCGTGCCGGCCGGGGTGACCGGCGAGTTGTACCTGGCCGGCGCCGGGATCGCGCGCGGCTACCTCGGCCGCCCCGATCTGACCGCCGCCCGCTTCGTCGCCGACCCGTACGCGCCCGGAGAACGCATGTACCGCACCGGCGACCTGGTCCGCTGGCGCGGTGCGTCCTTCGGGCTGCCGGAGGGACCCGAAGGACACACCGGCGGCGCAGCCGTCGCGCTCGAGTTCGCCGGCCGCACCGACCACCAGGTCAAGATCCGCGGGTTCCGCGTCGAACTCGGCGAGGTCGACGCCGCGCTGCTCCGGCACCACACCGTTGCCCGGGCCGTCACCGTCGGCGCCACCACGCCCGCCGGCGCGACCGTCCTCGCCGCCTATGTCGTCGCGCACCCCGGCGCCACCGTCGACGTCGACGCCCTGCGCGGCGAACTCGCCGACACCCTGCCCGCCTACCTCGTGCCCGCGGCGCTCACCGTGCTGCCCGAACTGCCGCTCACCCCTGTCGGCAAGATCGACCGCGCCGCGTTGCCCGCCCCGGACTTCGGGACCCCCGCCGTCGGCCGCGCCCCCGAGGGTGCGCGCGAGGAACTGATCGCCGCCCTGTTCACCCAGGTGCTCGGCGTGGAACGCGTCGGCGCCGACGACAGCTTCTTCGCCCTCGGCGGCGACAGCATCGTCGCGATCACCCTCGTCTCCCGCGCCCGGGCCGCCGGACTGCGGTTCACCGCGCGTGACGTCTTCGAACGCCGCACCGTCGCCGCCCTCGCCGCCGTCGCGGTGGCGGACACCGGGGCCGGCGTCGCCCTTGCCGAACTCCCCGGCGGCGGCACCGGTCCGGTCGACACCACGCCGATCGTCGCCGAACTGCTGGCCGGCGGCGGGCCCGTCGACCGGTACGGGCAGGCCGTGCTGATCCGGCTGCCCGAGCATACCGACCCGGCGCACCTGGCCGGGGCCGTGCAGGCGCTGCTCGATCGGCACGACGCGCTGCGGATGCGGCTGACCGCTCCCCGCACGCTCGAGGTGCTCCCCGTCGGCGCGGTCGCGTCCGACGCGGTGCTGCGCCGCGCCGCCGTCGACGAGCCACGCGGCGCCGCCGAGGCCGCGCTGGAGGCCGCGGCGGACCGACTCGATCCGGCCGCCGGGATCGTTGCGCAGTTCGAGTGGCTGGCCTCGCCCGACGGCCGCGACGACCTGCTCGTGGCCGTCGTCCACCACCTCGCCGTGGACGCAGTCTCCTGGCGCATCCTGCTGCCCGACCTCGCCGCCGCCTACATCGCCATCGCCGGCGGTGCGGCGCCCGCCCTCGCCCCGGTCGGCACGTCGCTGCGCCGGTGGGCGCACGGCCTGACCGAGGCCGACCGCAGCGACGAACTGCCGTTGTGGGAGCGGATTCTCGCGACGCCCGACCCGGCACTGGGGGAGCGGCCGTTCGATCCGGCGCGCGACATCGTCGCCACCTCCGCCCGGCTGCGCGTGCACGTGCCTGCCGAGGTCACCGACGCCGTGCTGACCGCCGTGCCCCAGCGCTTCCACTGCGGCACCGCCGAGGCGTTGCTCGCCGCGCTCGGCCTGGCGGCCGAGCGGTGGCGCCGCAACCGCGGCCGCACCGCCCCCGCGACGCTCGTCGGCGTCGAGGGCCACGGCCGCGAGGAGGCGGCGGTCCCCGGCGCCGACCTGTCCCGCACCGTCGGATGGTTCACCACCGTGCACCCCCTCGATGTGGACCTGACCGGGATCGACGTCGACGACGCCTTCGGTGGCGGTGCCGCGGCGGGCGCGGCGATCCGTTCGGTCAAGGAACGGCTCGCCGCCGTTCCCGACCACGGCATCGGCTACGGCCTGCTCCGGTACGTCGCCGGCGTCCTGCCCGCGCATCCGGCACCGCAGATCGCGTTCAACTTCCTCGGTCGCATCGACACCACCGTCGAGGGACCGTGGCTGCCGCTCGGCACCGCCGCCACCCGCGAACCGCAGATGCCGCTGCCCGCGGTGCTCGACATCGACGCGACCGTCGAGGCCGACGGCCTCGCCGCCACCTTCACCTACGCGACCGGCCTGCTCGACGCGGACGCCGTCGACGAGTTCGCGCAGCTGTGGGTGGCCGCGCTCGCCGCGCTCGCCTGGCACGTCGGCGACCCGGCCGCCGGCGGTCACAGCCCCTCCGACTTCCCGCTGGTCGCCGTCGACCAGGACCGGATCGACGAGTGGGAGCGCGAACGCGGAGGCCTGGCCGACGTGTGGCCGCTGTCCCCGCTGCAGGCCGGGCTGCTGTTCCACACCGGGTACGCCGCCACCGACGCCCCCGACGACTACACCGTGCAGACCGTGCTCGAACTCGCCGGCACCGTGGACGCCGCCCGGCTGCGCGCCGCGGTGCAGTCCGTGGTCGACCGGCACGACAGCCTGCGGGCCGCGTTCCGCGACACGGCCGCCGGCCCGCTCCAGGTGGTGCTCCGCACGGCCGACGTGGCCTGGCGGGAAACCGATCTGCGCGGTCGCGCCGACACCGACGGCGAGCTGGCGCGCATCCTCGACGCGGACCGCGCCGAGCGGTTCGACCTCGCCGCCGCGCCGCTGCTGCGCGTCCACCTGGTCCGCACCGCCGCCGACCGGTACCGGCTGCTGCTGACGAACCACCACCTCGTCCTCGACGGCTGGTCCACCCCGCTGCTCGTCGCCGAACTGCTCACCGCCTACGCGGCGGGCGCGGCGATGCCCGGACCGGCGCCGTCGTTCCGGGACCACCTGGCCTGGCTCGCCGGCCGGGACCTCGTCGCCGCACGGACCGCATGGGCCCACGCCCTGGACGGCATCGACGCCCCCACCCTCGTCGCCCCGCACGACGATCCCGCCGACACCGGCGGGGCCGCCCACACCGTCGCGCTGAGCGACGACACCGCCGCCGCCCTCGTCGCTGCCACCCGCGCCCACGACGTCACCCTCGCCACCGTCGTGCAGGCGGCGTGGGCGCTCACCCTGGCCGAGATCACCGGGCGCACCGACGTGGTGTTCGGCTCCACCGTCTCCGGCCGCCCGGCCGAACTGCCCGGCGTGGACGCCGTGCTCGGCCTGTTCGTCAACACCGTGCCGGTGCGGGTGCGCCTGCAGCCCACCGACACCGGCGCCGACCTGCTGCGCCGCCTCCAGGCCGAACAGGCGGCGCTCCTCGAGCACCAGCACCTCGGCCTCGCCGAGATCCACCGGGCGGCCGGCGTCACCGAACTGTTCGACACCCTCGCCGTCGTCGAGTCCTACCCGCTCGACCGCGACGCCCTGTCCGCGACCGCCGACGGCGCCGGGATGCGGGTCCTCGGTGTCACCGGCGCCGAAGCCACCCCGTACCCCGTGAGCCTGATCGTCGAGCCGGGTGCCCGGCCGGAGCTGAGCGTGCGCTACCGCCCCGCCGCGGTCGGTGACGCCGTCGCGCGCCGCATCCTCGAGCGGTGCGCGGAGCTGCTCGGTGCGCTCGCCCGGACCCCGGACCGCCGCATCGCCGCGCTCGGCGCCCCCGGTGTCGACGCCCCGTTCGTCCCGGCCCGCGACCGGGCCGTCACCCTCGCCGACATCCTCACCGGCACCGCCACCCGTCACCCGGACACGGTCGCCGTCGTCGCCGGCCCCGCCGAGCTCACCTACCGCGAACTCGACGACCGGGCCACCGCCCTGGCGGGGCTGCTCGCCGCGCACGGTGCCGGACCCGGCACGCTGGTCGCGCTCGCGCTCACCCGCTCGCTCGAATCGGTCCTCGCCGTGTGGGCGGTGGCGAAGACCGGCGCCGCGTTCGTCCCCGTCGACCCGCGCCACCCGCTGGACCGGATCGAGCACATGCTCACCGATTCCGGCGCCCGCCTCGGCGTCACCGTCACCGCCCACCGCGACCGGCTGCCCGGCTCGGCGACGACGTGGCTGGTGCTCGACGATCCCGCGACCGCCCGCCACACCCCGGCCGCCCCCGCGGTGCCGTCGTCGGCCCGGCTCGACGACCCGGCCTACCTGATCTACACCTCCGGCTCGACCGGGACGCCGAAGGCCGTCACGGTCACCCACCGGGGTCTCGGCAACCTGGTCGACGCACTGCTCGCCGTGCTGGAGCCGACCCCGTCGGCGCGGGTCGCGCACGTGGCGTCACCGAGCTTCGACGCGTCCGTGTTCGAACAGCTCGCCGCGTTCGCCGCCGGTGCCCGGCTCGTCGTCGTGCCCCCGACGGTCGTCGGCGGCGACGAACTGACCGACCGGCTCGCCGACGCGGGCGTCACCCACCTCATCCTCACCCCCGCGGTGCTGGCGACCCTCGACCCGGCCGCCGCGCCCACCGTGCGGGTGGTCGGTGTCTGCGGTGAGGCCGTCCCCACCGACCTGGTGCGCCGATGGGCGCCCGGCCGCACGATGTTCAACCTCTACGGCCCCACCGAGGCCACCATCTGGGCCACCGTCGCCCCCCTCACCGTCGACGCGCCCGTCACCCTCGGCGCCGGTGTGCCCGGCACCGAAACCGAAGTCCTCGACGGCTGGCTGCGGCCGGTGCCGCTCGGCACGGCCGGTGAGCTGTACCTGGCCGGACCTGCGCTGGCGCGCGGGTACCACGGCCGTCCGCAGCTGACCGCGACCCGGTTCGTGGCGCATCCCGGACGGCCCGGGGAGCGCATGTACCGCACCGGCGACCTCGTGCGCTGGACCCGCGACGCCGACGGCGGTCCGGTACTGGAATACCTGGGCCGCACCGACTTCCAGGTCAAGGTGCGCGGCATCCGCGTCGAGCTCGGGGAGGTCGACGCGGCCCTCGCCGCCGTCGCCGACGTGGACTTCGCGGCCACGCTCGGCCGTCCCGGTCCCACCGGCTCGGCCGTCCTCGTCTCCTATGTGCGGCCCGTGCCGGGCCGCGGGCTGGACCCGGACCGGCTGCGGGACCGGCTCGCCGAACAGCTGCCCGCCCATCTCGTGCCCGCCGCGGTCGTCGTCCTCGACGAGGTGCCGTTGACCCCGGTCGGCAAGCTGGACCGGACGGCGCTGCCGGAGCCGGACTTCGGCCGCAGCCGGCGCCCGGCCCGCGCGCCGCGCGGACCGGTCGAGACCGCCGCCGCCGCGGCCTTCGCCGACGTCCTCGGCCTGGACGGGCTCGGCGCGGACGACTCGTTCTTCGACCTGGGCGGCAACTCCCTCGACGCGACCCGGGTGATCGCCCGCATCAACGCCACCGCCGGCACCGCCCTGGCGGTGCGCGACCTGTTCGAGGCGCCCACCCCCGCGGCGCTGGCCGCCCGTGCCGCGGGCCGCTCCGGTGCCGTCGTCGCGCTCGGGCGACGGGAGCGGCCGGCCCGTCTGCCCCTCGGCCCGGCGCAGCACCGGATGTGGGTGCTCAACCAGCTCGACCCCGCGTCCGGCGTCTACAACATCCCGGTGGCGCTGCGCCTGCGCGGCCGGCTCGACATCGCCCCGCTCGCCGCCGCCTTCGGCGACCTGATCGCCCGGCACGAGAGCCTGCGTACCGTGTTCCCCACCGACGCGGAAGGTCCCCGCCAGGTGATCGTCGACGCGACGCCCACCGGTCCGGACGTCGTCGACGTCCCCGCGGACGCCGTGCATGCTGCTGTGGTGGGCTTCGCCGGCGCCGGCTTCGACCTGACCGTGGACCTGCCGGTGCGGGCCCGGGTGCTGCGCCTGGGTGCGCAGGAGCACGTGCTGGTGTTGGTGTTGCACCACATCGCCGCGGACGGGGTGTCGGTGGCGCCGCTGGCCCGGGACCTGATCGCCGCGTACGCCGCGCGCACCGTGGGGGCGGCCCCGGCGTGGGCGCCGCTGCCGGTGCAGTACGCCGACTACACGCTGTGGCAGCGCGAGGTGCTCGGCGAGCCCGACGACCCCGACTCGACCACCGCCCGGCAACTGGATTTCTGGACCCGCACCCTGGCCGGCCTGCCGGATCGGATCGTCCTGTCCACCGACCGGCCCGGACCCGCGGTGCAGTCCGGCGCGAGCGCCGACGTCGCCTTCACCGTGGACGCCGGCGTCCACGCCGCGCTGCGTCGCCTCGCCCGCGCCGAGAACGCCACCGTGTTCATGACCCTGCACGCCGCGCTCGTCGCGCTGCTGTCCCGCCTCGGCGCCGGCGACGACATCGCGGTGGGCACCGCGGTGGCCGGCCGCGGCGCCGCCGAACTCGACGACCTGGTCGGGATGTTCGTCAACACCGTGGTCCTGCGCACCCCGGTGCGCCCGGACGTCGCCTTCGCCGACCTGGTGGCGCAGGTGCGCGAGGCCGACCTGGCCGCCTTCGCCCACGCCGACCTGCCGTTCGACCAGGTGGTCGAGGCGGTGCGCCCGGCCCGGTCCACCGCGCACCACCCGCTGTTCCAGGTCTCCCTCGCGCTGGCCGACTTCGCGGCACCCACCCTCGAGATCGACGGGCTCGAGATCGCCGTCGAGGACGTCGAGCGGGACTCCTCGCAGTTCGATCTCGGGCTCGAGCTGCGCGAACACACCGGCGACGACGGCCGGCCCGCCGGCCTGGACGCCACCCTCACCTACGCCACCGACCTGTTCGACGACGTCACCGCGCACACGATCGCCGCGCGGTTCGTGCGGCTCCTCACCGCCGTCACCACCGACCCGGCCGTTCCCGTCGGGGACGTGGAGCTGCTCGACGCCGCCGAGTCCGCCGCGCTGCACGCCACCGCCGGTCCGGCCGGTGTCGGGCCGTGGCTGCTGCCCACGCTGCTCGGGGCCGCCGCCGCGGCGCACCCCCAGCGCCCGGCCGTGCGTGTCGACGGCACCACCTGGACCTACCGGGAACTCGACGCCGCCGCCGGCCGGCTCGCCCGCCTGCTCGTCGCCGCCGGGGTGGGCCCGGACGTGCGCGTGGCCCTCGCACTACCCCGCTCGGCGGAGTCGGTGCTCGCCGTGTGGGCGGTCGCCAAGGCCGGCGGCGCCTTCGTGCCCGTCGACCCCGCGTATCCGGCCGAGCGCATCGCGCACATGCTCGACGACTGTGGTGCCACGCTCGGGCTGACCACGACCGCGCACCGGGCCGCGCTGCCCGGCGCGCTCACCTGGCTGGAACTCGACGACCCGGCGCTGCGGGCCGCATCCGCCGCCGAATCCGCCGCTCCGTTGACCGACGCGGACCGGACCCGGCCGCTGCATCCCGACCACGCCGCCTACCTGATCTACACCTCCGGCTCGACCGGCACCCCGAAGGCCGTCACGGTCACCCACCGTGGGTTGGCGAACATCGTTCGCGCCCAGGATGATTCACTCGCGGTCGGACCGGACGCGCGGGTCCTCGGCTTCGCCTCGCCGAGCTTCGACGCGGCGATCTTCGAACAACTCGCCGCCTTCGGCTCCGGGGGCTGCCTGGTGTCGGTTCCGGCCGGCGTCGTCGGCGGCGCGGAACTCGCCACGCTGCTCGATGCCGAGCAGGTGACGCACATCGTCCTCACGCCGTCGGTGCTCTCGACGCTGGAGCCGGCGGCATTGACGTCGGTCGAGGTGCTGGCAGTGGCCGGGGAGGCGGTCGGAACGGAGCTGGTGGACCGGTTCGCCGGGGGCCGGACGATGCTGAACCTGTACGGGCCGACGGAGGCCACGATCTGGGCGACGGCCTCGGCGGCACTGACGCCGGGACGGGCGGTGACGATCGGCTCGGCCG